>CAZMPE010000036.1:0-4344 GCA_964567955.1 uncultured Phycisphaeraceae bacterium
CACGCTAATGACACCGGAACCAACAGGGGGCTTCTATCAGAGGGAGGGCCCCGTCAAGTTCATTCGCACTTTTGGCTATGCGGACAAGTCCGGGCGCGTCGATCGGCTAAATTTCGGCGGAGTTCACCGTTGCGGCCAGTTGCACCCAGAAACGCGCCTAACGCTGACAACAAAGGGATATCAGGGCGGCAATTCTCTGTTTGATCCCAAGGGGGCAGTCGAGCTCGTGACCGAAGCCGGTGACACGGCTGCAGCCTGGCCGTTCACTGGGTTGCTGGATCACTGGCGGCGAAAGCACGCACTGGCTGCGTTTGTTCCGTCGATCAAAAGCGAAAACGGCATCACGAGATACCATTACGGGCCATTTGTGCGATTGGGCGAGGGCACCGATTTCCTGTTGTTTCTTGCCGCTATTCACGCCGGCGACGTGTACTACGATCCGGGGCTCAAAATAGAGGACGCATCCACACGTTCACCGCGAGTCAAGCGTCGGAGCCAATTCCGCATTCACTCCGCGAGCGTCTCGAAGCTCTATCACGCTATGGCGACAGTTCGTCTGGTGTGAACTAAATTGAGGGAGCTTGGAGCCAACGCCGCCACCGGCCGAGTCCTATCCGATTTGACGCGCAGGATTCGCCTTAGGATCATTGAATGAGCGAACCAATTCGACGGCAACAGCTCGTGCTACCTTCGGCACCACGGAGTTGCCAAATTGTTTATACGCCTGCGTATCAGATACGACGATCGGAAGTGAATCGGGGAATCCCATGAGGCGGCGGGCCTCGGCGGGCGTGAGGCGGCGGGGGTTCTTGCCACGTTTCTGCGGGATCAAGACTTCTGAGCCATCCTTGTAATAGCGGGCGCTCAACGTTCGACTGATTCCGTTCAGGTCCGTCATGCCGAAGCCGAAGCCGTTGCCCTTGGCGGCGTGTTTCCTGGCATAGTTCTGCAAGTACTTCCACAGGTGGTCCGTGAGCGTGTACTTGGCCGGCGGGCGGCTGTCAAGGATGTCGCGGAAACGTGGCTGCGGACCTCTTGGAGGCACCGGAAAATCAAACGGCGGGGCATCGCCGAACCGAGCGCGATCGAAGCCAACGATGAAAATGCGCTCACGGTGCTGGGGCACCCAGCCGGCGGCGTCCAGAATCTGAGGACGCACAACGTATCCCAAGTCGCGCAACGTCGACTCAATCACGCGCCAGGTGTTGCCTTTGTCGTGCGACCGAAGGTTCTTGACATTCTCCAGGACAAATGCCGGCGGCCGCTTGACCTTGATGATCTGCGCCACGTTGAAGAACAATGTGCCCTGTGTCTTGCACAAGAAGCCGTGAGCCTGGCCCAGTGCGTTCTTCTTCGAGACGCCTGCAATCGAAAAGGGCTGGCACGGAAACCCTGCCACGAGAACGTCGTGGTCGGGCACTTCGTCCGGCGGCAGCGTCGTGATGTCGCCGTACGGCTTCTCGCCGAACCATGCTTCGTAGGTCTTCTGACAGTGCGGGTCCCACTCGCATGAGAACACGCAGTGCATGCCCGCTTGTTCAAAGCCGAGACGCATTCCGCCGATTCCGGCAAACAGATCAATGAACGTGTACGGACGGCGGGGGGTCGGGGCGGGCGCCGGCTGCGCGGTGCGCGCAAACTCGAAGACCGTGTTGGAGGGTCCTTTGCCGTTTGAATTGGGCGAAACACGGAATCGTCGACCGCCAAGATGCTCGATGACGATCTTGTCACCCGGACGAACGTCGTGGACTTTGTAAAAGTTCTTGGGCCAGTCTCTTCTTCGGAATCGTTTGCAGGGTCGCTTGCCGCCCTTATCGAGCGGGATGTCGTCGGCAATGGGCCCGTCAAGGCCATCCACGATCAGCGAAAGGAATGGGTCCCTTCCGCGGAGCTTCTTGACGGAGGGCCCGAAGGCGTCATTCGGGAAGAGATCCAGAGCGCCATTCAGAGGGATGCTGTTGTTGTTGATGTTCCCCGGCGTTACTTCAACCAGTCGCCTGTGACGAGTAGCAGTCCGTGCCATGCCGCGGATGATACGCAATCACAGCCCTAACAGAATTCCACCGGCAGGCTACCTGTCAACTCGTGTGATTATCGCAAGTCCGGCACCGTTCCAATCACGTGATCGAGCACCGTCAGTGAAGAGCAGCGTCGGAAAGGCCAATTTGACGGGGGTAGCTCGATCATTGCGGGCACGGTTTTCTTTTTTATCAAACTCACATTGACAAACCGAAACTCAGCTTGCACAATGTGCAAGATGGCTTTCGATTCATCAAACCAGCACCCCGTGGCCGGCCTTTCTCGCGAGGACCTCGATTTCATCGCGGAGCTCGTGTTGAAGTCCGGGTCGCTCAAGGACCTCGCCGCGGCGTACGGGGTCAGCTATCCCACGATCCGCGGGCGGCTTGACCGCCTGATCGAGCGGCTGGCGGCGGCGATGGAGGGCCGGACGCCGGAGCCGGTCAACGAGCTGCTCGCGACGCTGGTGGAGCGGGGCGAACTCTCGGCGAGCGGGGCGAGGGCGATCAGGGACCTGGTGAGGAAGAAGGGGGAGGGGGCACATTGACACAGGGGCACTTAGCCACATTGGCACATTGGCACATTGGCACAGGGGCACAGGGGCACATTGGCACATTGGCACAGGGGCAAAGGCAAGGTGTCGCGGTGTCGAGGGGGAAGGTGGACACAAAGGCGGGTAAGGAGGTTGGTCATGAATGAGTGGTGGAATGCGTACAACGGCAACATGATCGGGGCGTACGGGGGCGCGGCGATCGGCGTTCTTGGCGGCACGCTCGGGGCGCTGGCGGGGACGCTGGCCCCGCGCGGCAAATGCAAAGGGCTCATCCTCGGCGGGATGATCGCGCTGGCGCTGATGGGCGTCGTGCTGCTGGTGGCGGGCATCACCGCCGTGATCGTGGGCCAGCCGTACCACGTGTGGTACCCGCTCGTCCTCGGCGGCGGGATCCTGACGGTCGTGTGCGGGCCGCTCGTTCCCGTGATCCGGCTGCGCTACCGCCAGGCGGAGGCACGCCGGCTGGACGCGGAGGAGTTGAGGAGGGGATAGCGAAGAAGAAGTGGCAAAGTGGCAGAGTGGCAAAGTGGCAGAGTGGCAAAGTGGCAGAGTGGCAGAGTGTGCAGGGAGGTTGGCATGAGACTCGCGATCTTTGCCGGAGCGATGCTGGCCGTGGCGGGCGCGGCCGCGGGGCAGACGGAGCGGTACACGCTCGACAACGGGGCGGTTGTGATCCTGATGCCCGTCGAGGGCGAGGGGCACGTTGGTGTTGAGTCGTTCTACCGCGTCGGCTTCATCGACGAGCCGGCGGGGCTGACGCAGTCGGCCCACCTGCTCGAGCATGTCGTGTGCAACGGCGCGACGGCCTCGTTCGCCGCGGGCGAATCGATGGACCGTTTCAACAGCCTGGGCATGGCCAACGCCGAGACGCTGGCGACGTTCACGCACTACGACATGATGGTGCCCGCGGCGGAACTCGAGTACGCGATCCGCGTCGAGGCCGAGCGGCTCTCGTCGCTGCTGATCGACGCGGCGATCGTGGCGCAGGAGGCGCCGCGCTGCTATGCGGAGGCGGAGGCCGTCGGGTCCTCCGAGCCGGCGCCGCTCGTGAAGTTCGCGACGATGGGCGCGGCGCAGGGGTGGCGTCACGGCCGCGATTCGGCGCTGATCCGGGGCGGGCTGGCCGAGGCGCCGCTCGAGGGGCTGCGCGAACTGCACCGGCGGGCGTATGTCCCGGCGAACCTGACGCTGATCATCGCGGGCGGCTTTGACGCGGGGGAGGCGCGGGCGCTGATCGAGCGGCACATCGGCGTGCTGCCCGGGGGCGTGCCGCTGGTGCGCACGCCCGTGGACTGGGGCGTGCTGCCGGCCCGCCACGAGATGGCATGGGACGGGACGCGGACGGTCGTCATGATCGCGTCTCCGCCGCCGGAGAGCCCGCGCGACCGGCTGGTGCTGTCGCTCTGGGGCTCGATGCTGGCCGAACAACTCATGTCGGATGCGGAGCTGGGGCGCGTGGCCTCGTACGCCTCGTGCACATCGCACATCACGCCCGCGGGCGACATGCCGTTCTTTCTCTACGCGACGGTGCGCGAGGGGATCGACGCGGCGGAGGCGGAGCGCGTGCTGCTCGCGCGTGTGAAGGCCCTGGCCGAGGGCGCGTCGGGCGATACCACGCTCAGGTCGATCCGGATGTACGCGAACGCGTTGTCCCGCCCGGCCCGCCTGGATGCCGGCACGATCGCGGCGCAGGCGCGCTCGCTTGTGACGTATCAACGCATGGAACAGGCACGGGCCGAGATGATGGTCGTGGGTAACGCCGCGCTGCAGGC
>CAZMPE010000036.1:4444-12457 GCA_964567955.1 uncultured Phycisphaeraceae bacterium
AGCACGCGCCAGATGTCGCGGACGACCCAGGACATGTTGGTCTTGGCGGTGACGGTGCCGCTGGCGAGGTGGGGCGCGACGTGGACGTTGGGGATGCCCAGCGCGGGGTACTCGGGGCCGATCGGTTCGGTCGGGTCGTGCACGTCGAGGAAGGACCGGGACCCGGGGTTAGCGCGGCCGAACGCCGCGACGGCGGCGGGGTCGACGACGAACCCGCGGCTGGCGTTCACGAAGACGGCGTCGGGCTTCATTTTCGCGAACGCCGCGGCGTTGACGAGTTTCTCGTTCTGCGGTCGGTAGTCGACGTGGACGGTGACGATGTCGGACTCGGCGAGGAGCCGGTCGACGCCGACGGGCTCGGCGCCGTGCCGGCCGGAGGGTGGGATCTCGAGGAGGTCGTTGTAGATGGTGCGCATCTCCATGGCGGCGGAGACGCGGGCCATGGCGGAGCCGATGCGTCCGAAGCCCCAGATGCCGAGGGTGAGGTCGGTGAGCTGGCGCGGTGCGGTGCAGGTGTTTCGCAGGCGGTGCCACTCGTCGGCGGGGACGGCCTTGCTCAGGTAGTGCATGGGGCGGTAGGCGTCGAGGATCTGGGCCCAGACGTACTCGATGACGGCGCGGGTGTTGGCGCCGGGCGTGTGGACGACTTTGACGTTGCGCCGGCGGCATTCCCTGACGTCGATGTTTTCGAGCGCGACGCCGGCGCGTCCGACGACGCGGAGCCTGGGCGCGCGGTCGAGGAGGGCGGCGTTGACCTTGGTGTAGGTGCGGACGATCAGGCCTTCGGCGCGGGCGAGGAGGTCGTGGAGGCGGGCCTCGTCCTTGTAGGGGCAGACGACGTATTCGCAGCGTTCGGCGAGCCAGGCGGCGGGCGCGGGTTCGAGCTCTTCGGTCTGGATGACGAGGGGCTTGGCCATGGGGACAAGCCTATGGCGGGGGTGGGGGCGGAGCGGATCGGGCGATGCGGGAATGAACCCGGCGGGGCGGCGACGGACCGGAGGCCCATGGCACCGGGACCATGGTCAATCGGAATCGTCGTCGTCGCCCTGGAACTCGGCGGGCTCGATGATGGCGGACATCGAGCCCTTGGAGGAGGCCATGAGCGGGTCCTTGCCGAACGCAAGCACCTGATCCCGCTTGAGTTCGGCGTGTTCCTTGTGGGTGGTCAGGAGGACGGCGCGGTCCTCGTTGTCGACCGTCTCGGCGATCTTGAAGGCCTTCTCGATGGGGTGGCTGAAGAGCTCCTGGGCCAGGCGGATGACGTAGTCGTAGGTGTGGTCGTCGTCGTTGAGGAGGACGACATTCCAGAGCATCGGAGGCTGGGTGTCGGTCGCGGTGGTGGTGTCGGTCTGGGGCGCGCTGGTCGCCATGAAGAATGTTACGCGACGGGCGGGGGCGTCCGGCGGTCGGGAGGGGCTGATTCTTGGGCTTTTCGGGCGGTCTGTGCCGATAGCGCAGGGTCCATTCAGCACCCGCGCACGGGCGCCGGGCCGGGGATCGGCCCTCGCTCCGATCGCATCTGGAGATTCCGAGATGAACAAGGGCGAACTGATCGAATCTGTGGCGACCGAGCTCAAGACCAGCAAGGCGGAGGCCACGCGGGCCGTCGACGCGATCCTCGAGTGCATCACCAAGGGCGTCAAGAAAGAGGAGAAGGTGGCGATCGCCGGCTTCGGCACCTTCCTCAAGAAGAAGCGGGCGGCGCGCCTGGGCATCAACCCCGCGACGAAGGAGCAGATCAAGATCGCGGCGAGCAAGACGTGCGGGTTCAAGGCCGCGGCGGCCCTGAAGAGCGCGATGTAGACCCCCTTCGAGTCTGTTTCGTCCACGGCCCGCCCGATTCCGGCGGGCCGTCTTGCCGCGCCGGGGTGGGGGCGGAAAAGTCTGTTGTAATCGCCCGGTCGCGTGGTATCTTCGGGTTGGCCGGCTGGTGCCGCCGGGGTATCGCCGCCGACCCGTCACGACCTGCTGAAGGAGCGTTTATGAAGAGCCGCCATCTTGTTTCGCTGTGCGCGATCGGCCTGATCGGCCTTGGCGCGCCCGCGCCGGCCCAGAACCTTCCCGCGTTGACGGGCCCGGAGGTTCGGATCGGTACCAACTCCGGGTGGGTGAAGAACGGGGCGAGGTCGGGCGGGGCGGTGGTGGTGTACACGACCGACGTGCGGGTGCCGGGGGCGACGTGGCTGCGTCTGACGTTCTCGGACATCACGCTCGGCGGGACGATCGAGGGGGGCAACGCGTCGTACCTGAAGATCACGTCGCTGGCGGACGGGGCGTTCATGCTGCTGAACGCGAAGAGCGCGGCGGAGTGGTCGCTGACGAGCGCGTACATGAACGGCGAGGCGGTGCAGATCGAGCTGTTGGCGTATCCCGGCACCGGGAACAACCGGGTGGCGGTGGCCAGCGCGACGGCGGGGCAGCCGCAGCCGATCAACTACCTCGACACGATCTGCGGCCCGACGGACGACCGGCTGCCGTCGTCGGACCCGCGGGCGGCGCGGGTGTCGACGGGGTGCTCCGGCTGGCTGATCAACGACAAGGCCAAGGGCTTCCTGTCGGCGGGTCACTGCAACGTCACGGGGACGACGGTGATGATGTTCAACGTGCCGTTCTCGACGGCGGGCGGGGGGCTTGTGAATCCGCCGCCGCAGGACCAGTACGTGGTGAACGCGGCGTCGATCCAGAAGAACACGGGGACGACGAACATCGGGAACGACCACGTGTATTACGGGACGGCGGCGAACTCGACGACGGGGAAGACGGCGTTCGAGGCGCAGGGCGCGTTCTACACGCTGGCGACGTCGGTGCCGCCGGTGGCGGGGACGATCCGTATCACGGGGTACGGGACGACGAGCGCGCCGATTTCTCCGACGTGGAACCAGATCCAGAAGACGCACACGGGTCCGTTCGTGAACTTCACGGGCGGGAGCACGGGGGTGCTGCACTACGCGACCGACACGACGGGCGGCAACTCGGGCTCGGCGGTGGAGCACGTGGAGTCGGGGCTGGCGATCGGCATCCACGGGTATGTGGGGTGCACGTCGACGGGGGGCTCGAACCGGAGCGGGTCTTCGGTGAATCACACGCACCTGCAGCAGATCCTGGCGAACCCGACGGGGATCCTGGTGCCGACATGGGCGAACTGCTACGCGGACTGCAACAAGGACGGCATGCTGAACATCGCCGACTTCGGGTGCTTCCAGACGAAGTTCGCGACGGGGGACCCGTCGGCCAACTGCAACGGCGACGTGTTCGTTCCCAATCCGGTTTCGCAGCCGTTCGTGTGGGCGCCGAAGCTGGATATCGCGGATTTCGGGTGCTTCCAGACGAAGTTCGCCCTGGGCTGCCCGTAGGGTTTCCGTCCTGACCGATCCCGGGGCCGCCTCGTTCCGACGGGCGGCCCCGTCTTTTTTTGGGAGATTCCTGCGGCGGGTGCTCGTTTCCGTGATAGGCTGGGCGGGCCATCACCCGGGAGAACCTCATGAACCGCTGGATTGTTGTCGTTGTCCTCGCGTTCGCGGCCGCGGCGGGCGCGCGTCAGCCCTCGGCGTCGATCGACCTGACGGGGGTGAAGCTGCAGAACGGGCTGAACCAGTCGCGGTCGAGCGCGCCGAACACGATCACGTCGGCGAAGCGGTACTCGTACAGCATCAGCGGGATGGTGAAGGGCTCGAGCGGGCTGCTGGCGATCCTGTATCCGAACCCGATCCCGCTGGCGCAGCTGCTGGAGAGTTTCGGGGCCGGGTCGTCGGAGGTGCTCGACGGGTACGCGTGCAACCCGGCGGGGACGCACCCGGTGGTGTTCGTGCAGCAGGCGATGGGCGGGCCGGTGGTGATCGGGACGACGAACGCGACGGTGAGCTTTGACCTGGCGGTGGGGATCGACGGGGCGAACCTTGCGTACTTCTCGATGACGAACGTGGTGGTGTCGCCGTCGTTCCTGATCGGGACGGCGACGTTCACGAGCGGGACGGCGCTGCTGACGCGGATCGCGTGCCCGCCGGACATGAACGGGGACGGGGTGCTGAACCTGGCGGACTTCGGTTCGTTCCAGACGTCGTTCGCGATCGGCGACGAGAAGGCGGACTTCAACTGCGACGGCGCGCTGAACCTGGCGGACTTCGGGGCGTTCCAGACGGCGTTCGCGGTGGGGTGCCCGTAGGAAAGCTCAAAGCTCAAATGGCTAAAGCACAAATCAGAGCAACAGACAGAGGGCGGGGGCGAGTGAAGATTTGGCGGCGATCGCACGAGAGAGCGTGCGATCGCTCGCCGTTCTGAGGCGGGGGGATGTTCGTACTGCTGCGCGGCGGAGCGCCGCGAGGAGTGGCAGTTGGAGCGAGCACGGGCGTCGCCCCGAGCGGCGAAGCCCGAGCCACGAACCCCGCGCGGAGCGTGGGGCCACCCGATGCGCCCGAAGCGCACCGAGGTCGGCCCACAGCGGCCGACCTCGGTGGCGCGAGTGCGGGCGACAGGAGTTGAACCTGTACGGCCTTGCGGCCACGGGAACCTAAATCCCGCGCGTCTGCCAGTTCCGCCACGCCCGCGGCGGGGGATCGTAGGGTTTGACGGGACGGACGGCCGATAGACACCGCATAGGATTGGGTCGCTTCATGGACGAAGGCCCGGCGACGGGGCCCCTCCCCCCGCCACTTTCCACGGTGAACAACCATGCGATTCCGAGACCGACTCTGCATCACGGCCGTCCCGATCGTGCTCCGGCTGCTGCTGGGGGTGTCGTTCATCTGGATCGGGCTGGGCAAGGTCTTCGACATGTACCCGGTGACGGGGGTTGACGCGGCGATCCTCGCGAACCTCGGGGTGATCGAGACGGGGCCGCCGGTCGAAGGGGGGAAGCTGTACTCGGGCGCGGATTTCGATTCGGAGGTGCGGGTGCGGCGGCTGCACGAGATCACGTTGACCGTGCACCACGCGGCCGAGCCGGCGGCGGACGAGGCGGGCGTGCGGGCGCGGGCGATCTGGCCGCGGTCGCTGGCGGGCGGGCAATCACCGGTGGTGCTGGCGTGGTCGGTGGCGCTGGGGGAGTTGTTCGCGGGGCTGTTCCTGCTGATCGGGATGCTGACGCGGGTGTGGTCGGTGGTGCTGTTCGTGATCCTGCTGACGGCGCTCTGGCTGACCGAGTTCGGGCCGGCGGTGCAATCCGGGCACGCGGTGCTGGGGATCCTGCCGAACCGGCCGTTCCTGGTCCTCGGAGAGTGGCGGCATTTTCTGTGGCTCGGTGCGCTGACGCTCGGTTCGCTGGCGCTGGCGCTGGCCGGCCCGGGCGGGGCGGCGATCGATCGGGCCCTCTTCAAGCACAAGGGCGACGATGCGTGATCACGGGGCGCGAAGCTGGAAGGCGGCGCTGCGCCTGGGCCTGCCCGTCGGCGCTTCGCTCGCGGTTCACGGCGTGCTGCTGCTGATCCTGGCGAGCGTGGCGTGGCGGATCGGGCTGGCGGGCGTGCCGGCCGAGGCGCCCGCGGACACGATGATCTCGGTGCTGCCGCCGGGGCCGATCGCGCCGGAGACGGCGCCGAGCACGCCGGCCGGCGCGGAGTCGGGCGCGCCGAGCGCGCCGGCGCCGACGCTGGCGGGGCTGTTCGAGGGCGGGTCGGAGGCGCCGGTGCTGCGGTCGGCGGCGGAGCCGGAGCCGGTGCGGCTGGCCGCGCCCGTCGGGGCGGGCGTTTCGTTCGCCGGTCTGGGGACGCGTCAGGCGCGCAGCGTCGTGTATGTCGTCGACGCGTCGGGCGCGATGGTGTCGAACTTCAAATGGATCCAGGACGAGTTGATCCGGTCGATCCGGGCGCTCTCGCCGGCGCAGCAGTTCCAGGTGGTGCTCTTCCGCGACCGGGCGGAGGCGGGGATGGTGGAGTTCTTCAACCCCGAGGGCTCGCGGCGGGCGCGGCTGCTGCCGGCGACGGCGGCGAACAAGGGCGCGCTGGCGGCGTGGCTGGAGGGCGTGTTCCCGTCGGGGCGGTCCAACCCGCTCGACGGGCTGCGGAGCGCGCTGGAGTTCAAGCCGGACGCGGTGTTTCTGCTGTCGCGCGGCCTGCGTCGGACGGGCGGCGGTGACGGCGAGGAGGGGGCGTGGGGGCGCGGGCGCGACGAGATCCTCGTCGAGTTGAACCGGCTCAACCCGCGCCGGCGGGAGCGCGGGCCGCGGGACGCGGTGATCAAGGCGATCCAGTTCCTCGAGGAGGACCCGACGGGCGTGATGCGGGCGATCGGGGATGAGCACGGGGACGGGCCGGGTTCGTACCGGGTGCTGCGTCTCGAGGACCTGGGGGCGCGATGACGGGACGAGTGCCGGCCATCGTGATGTTGCTCGCGTCCGTCGTCGTGGCGCAGCCGGCGGACCCGGCGCAGCGGCTCGAGGAGTTGCGGGCGATCGCGGCGGACAGCGCGCGGGCGCCGGCGGAGCGCGACCGGGCGGCGGACGGCGCGATCGAGGCGCGGCGGCAGCTGATCGACCAGACGCCGGAGACGGATGATCGACGCGTCGGGTGGATGATCGACCAGGCGGCGGCGGAACTGGCGCGGCTTGGGCGCGACGGGGCGGACTCCGCGGTGCTGCTGGCGGTGGCGCAGCCCGGACAGACGGAGCGCGTCCGCGCGTCGAGCGCATCGGCGATCGAGTGGCTGGACAGGAGCGCGTCGGCGGCGGGCGCCGCGATCCGGCGGCTGGCCGATCGGGACGACGAAGCGTCGCGGGTGCGGATCGCGGAGCTGGAGCTGGAGCGGTCGGTGCGCCGGCCGTTCTTCGCGGCGCGGGCGGCGGTGCTGCTGGCGGCGGTCGAATCGGGACGGCGGGCGGAGTTGTGCCGCGGGGTGATCGAATCGCTTTCGCCGCTGGAGTTCGAGGACGCGGCGGCGGAGTCGTCGCGCCGGGTGAACCTGGGGACGGCGCTGCTGCTGTCGGGGGATGCGGCGGGCTCGCTGGAGCATTTCAACAGGGCGATCGGGGCGGGGGCCTCGCCGCTGGTGCAGGCCGAGGCGTGCATGGGCCGGTTGCACGCGTCGGCGCGGCGCGACGCGGACGGGGCGATGGCGGAGCTGGTGGCGGCGACGCGTGGAGCGCCGTTCGTGTCGGGCGGGGTGAACGACCCGCTGCTGACGCTGCTGGCGTACGACGCGGCGGGGCGCGCGGCGCTGGAGCGATGGGACGCGTCGGGCGACGCGGCGGCGCTGGCGCGGGTGCGGCGCGTGTTCCTTCTGTATCAATCGGTGCTGGAGGGTGAGCCGGCGATCGGATTGACGGAGGCGGAGCGTCGGCGGCTGGTGTACGACCGGGCGGGGGCGCTCGCGGCGTCGTGCGCGCGCGTGCTGCCGATGGAGGAACTGCCGGCGGTGGCGGGGATGGCGCGTGCGCTCCAACTGGCGCGGACGGCGGACGGGCGGGTGGAGGCGGCGCGGCTGCTGGAGGCGACGGCGCGCCGGCCGGACGCCGGGCCGGTGTCGCCGGATGCGCTGTGGGAGGGCGCGGTGCTGCTGTCGCGCGGCGACCGGTCCGAGCGGGCGCGGGCGGTGGGGATGCTGACGACGTTCGCGGTGCGGCACGCGGACCGGGCGCGGGCGCCGGAGGCGATCGACTTTGCGCTGCGGACGGCGGACGACCTGTACGGGACGGGCGACGGGGCGGACGCGCCGGCGATGAAGGGCCTGCTGCGGGCGGCGATCGAGGCGGCGATGGAGCACCACCCCGGGACGGCCGGGATGGACCGGTGGCGGGTGAAGCTGGCGGCGATTCTGCTGGCCGGGGACCCGGGGCGTGCCGCGGAGGTGGTGGAGCCGATCGGGCCGGGATCACCGGTGAAGGGTGAGGCGGGTCGGATCTACGCGTCGGCGCGCGGGGTGCTGATGGACGGGTTGCGGGAGCGGCTGGCGTCGGCGCGTCGTCGGCACGACGCGGCGGAAGTGGCGCGGCTGGCGCGGGAGGTGATCGGTCCGGCGGCGCGTGCGGCGGCGGAGTGGCTGGGGGCGCGGGCGCCGGAGACGGCGGGGCGGTTCCGGGTCGAC
>CAZMPE010000037.1:0-12401 GCA_964567955.1 uncultured Phycisphaeraceae bacterium
GTGCTACGCCGATTGCAACGGCAACTCCATCCTCGACCTTGCCGACTTCGGGTGCGTCCAGACGAAGTTCGCCGCGGGCGACCCCTACGCCGACTGCAACGGCGACACGATCCTGAACATCGCCGACTTCGGGTGCTTCCAGACCAAGTTCGCGATGGGGTGCCCGTAGAGCGAAGGAAGGGCGCATGCGCCGGATCATGGACCGCCCGCCGGTGCGGCCGGGAGTTGCTCCGCTTCGGAACCCCGTCCGGTTGAGATGAGCAACGCGGCCAGCTCCTCTCTCGTGGATTGAGTGAGCGGGTGCTCGTCTCCGTGCAGGCGGCGTCGCATCTCGAACGCCGCGCGGAAGAGCTGCTCGGCTTCGGTGAGTCCGCCGCCGTCACGGACGAGGCGCGCGAGGTTGCCCGTCACGCTGGCGACGCCCGGGTGGTCTCCCGGGAAGAGCGTGCGGGCGAGCGCGAGCGATTCGCGCAGCAGCGGCTCCGCCCCCGCCAGATCGGCGCGCCGGTGGCGCAGACGGCCGAGGCTGTTGAGGCACGCGGCGAGGTCCAAGGTGGGGTCGGACGAGTCGCGACGCAGGCGGTCGAGAGCCCTGGCCAGCATCGCGTCGGCCTCGTCGAGCCGCTCCAGATCAACCAGCAGAGCGCCGTAGTTGGCCATCGCCTTTGTCGTGCGCGGGTGCGCATCGCCGTGGATCGTCCGCGCGTTCTCCAGCGCCTCGCGGAAGAGCGGTTCGGCTCCGTCGAAATCACCCCGGTCCTTGAGGAGCAGCCCGAGGTCGTTGGGAACCTCGACGCGATGGGTGTCCTTCGGCCCGAGATCCGCGCGCGCCCTCACGAGCGCGCCGCGCATGTGCCGCTCGGCGTCGCCGTACAGCGCGAGGGCGCGGTAGGCGTTTCCGATCGCGTTGCGCACGCCGACTTCCACCTCGGGCTGCCCGCTCAGCACGCCCGCGTCGATCCTCCGCGTCGCGCCGTCGAGCGCCTCCCGCAGGGTCACGTCGTGCCGGCCGCTCTCCACCGCCGCGAAAATGTCCTGCATGAACTTCGACACCGCGAGCGCCTTGGCGGCCGCGATGTTCGCCGCCTCCTCGCCCTCGCGCGCCCGGATCACCGCCTGCGTCGCCCGCACGGCCAGCCAGACGCTCAGCCCCGACGTCGCGATCAGGAGAAGGGCGCCCACGATCGTCGCCGCGGCGGTCCGCTTGTGCCGGCGCACCAGCTTGCTGACCTGGTAGGCCAGCGTGGGCTGACGCGCCAGGATCGGTTGATCGACCAGGAACCGCGCGATGTCCTGGCCGAACGCGTCGGCGCTGCGGTACCGGCGGGCCGGGTCCTTCTCGAGCGCCTTGAGCAGAATGGTCTCGACGTCACGCGGGAATCCGGGAGTGATCGATCGCGCCCGCGTCGGCTGGGTCTCGCAGATGGCGCGGATCGAATCGGGTGTGTTCGTCCGGTCGATCGGGTACGGGAGCCGCCCGAGGAGCAGCTCGAAAAGCACGACGCCCAGCGAGTACACGTCGCTGCGAACGTCCACGCTGTGCGCGTCGCCGCGGGCCTGCTCTGGGCTCATGTATTGGAAGGTGCCGAAGACACCGGTGAACTCGGTCATATGGTCCTGGGCGGAATCGGTCCCGGGTTCGAGCAATCGCGCCAGCCCGAAGTCGAGGATCTTCGGGTGGGCGCCGGGCGGCTGTCCGCCGGCCCGTTCCGGTCCGTCGTCCGCGACCAGGATGTTTGACGGCTTGAGGTCCCTGTGGATGACGCCCCGCTGATGGGCGTAGGTGATGGCCTCGCAGACGCCCAGGAAGAGCCGCAGCCGGTCGCGCAGGCTCAGCCCGCGGGCGGCGGCGAAGTCGGTCAGGCGTTCGCCGCGAACGAGTTCCATCGCGATGTACGGATCGCCGTCGCGCGTCAGCCCCGCGTCGTGGATCGAGGCGATGCCCTGGTGCTGGAGGCGGGCGAGAGCCGCGGCCTCGCGGGCGAACAAGCGGGTGCGAGCCGGATCGGCCGCGGCACCCGATCGCAGCACCTTGAGCGCGACCGGGCGGCGAGGGTTCTCCTGCTCCGCCGCGTACACCACGCCCATCCCGCCGCGCCCGATCTCGCGGTCGATCCGGTACCCGTTCACGGCCGGGAGCGAGCGTGCCTGGCCGGAGGCCGACTCGCGCAGGACGCCCGAGATCGGCCGGAAGACGCGCAGGTTCTCGGCGACGTCCCGAAGCCGGCGCGTGCAGGCCTCGCACGACCCGAGGTGCGTCGCCACCGAAGTGCGGGCCTCGGCTTCGAGGTCATCGGCCAGGTACCGGTCGAGTTCGTCAAGGTCCGGGCAGGCCATCACGCCGACCCCCCGGGGTCGTCGCGTTCGAGATCGGCGCGCAGTTCGCGCAGCCGGCCGAGCACCCGGTGCTTGGCGTTGTAGACGGCCTTGACGGGGATGCCGAGCGCCGCGGCTGCCGCGGTCGGGCTCATCTGTCCCTCGGCGACCAGGTTGAAGGCGCGCAGCGTCATCGGCTCGAACTCGCTCCGGATGCGCGCCAGGCACTCTTCCCACGCCCAGCGCTCCCACTCGGTGTTCCACGCTTCCTCGGTCGTTTTCTCATCGGGGACTCGCGCCCAGAACGAAGTGCCCGTGTCGTGCGGCTCGACGCGTGCCGCGCGCCGGGCCTCGCGCTGACGGTGACGCAGGACACAATGGCGGGTGATTCCGAAGAGCCAGGCGCTCAGCCGCCCCTGCTCCCGGTCGTAGCGCCCTGCGCGGTACGCCTGCGAGAACTCCATCAGGGCGTCCTGCGCGGCGTCGTTGGCGTCGCTTTCGTTCAGTCCGAGCCGGCGCGCGAACGCGACGAGCGGTTTGCGGAATCGGCCGAGCAGCCGTTCCCACGCGCGTTCGTTCCCCGTCTCCCGCAGGCCGTGGAGGAGGGTCGTGGACGTGACCCAATCGCCCTGCGTGTTCTCCATGGCCCTTTGGACTCCATGCTGGGCCCGGCGGGGCGGAAGCCGGCCGTACCCCGCGGCTCGTCCAGCCATGCTAACGGCCCGCCGGGGGGGAACAAAAGTTGTGTGCAGCGGGTGCTCGTGAGAAAACGCCACAGTTGGTGTGGAAGACCTCTTGGCCGGCCGGTGAAGCTCGGACCACCGGGCACGGGCGGCCGAGTTGAAAGGAGCACCACCATGACCTGTCGCATTCATCCCTGCTTCTCCGCGGCCGCCCTGCTTGCAGCGTGCGCGGGCTCGGCGTTCGCTCAGGTGTCGCACCGCGTGGTCGCGCTTCGCGGCGCGCCCGCCCCCGGAGCGCCCGGGGCGTTCCTGGAGATTTTCTCGAACCCCGTCATCAACAGCGCCGGCGACGTTGGATTCTCGTCCACGCTGACGGGGGCTGTGACTTCGGACAACGACAACGGCGCGTGGGCCGAGACGGCGGGTTCGCTCGGGCTGGTCGCGCGCAAGGGCGACGTGGCTCCCGGGATGAATGGCGCCTTGTTCGGCACGTTTACTCTGGCCGGGAACATCCCCGTGATGGGGCGGACCGGTCCGGTCGTCCTGCGCACCACGCTGACTGGAGCGACCCCGACAACGAACACGGCCATCTGGTCCGACGGGTCGGGGGTTCGGGAGTTGCTGGTGCGTGCCGGTGACATCGCACCCGGGACGAGCGTGACGTTCGGCAACCTGATCTCCGGCGTGCCGCAGGCCGTGTACAACGGCTCGGGGCAGGCGGCCTTTCTCGGGTTTCTGATCGGCACAGGGGTGAGTTCCGTGAACGACATGGGTATCTGGTCCGGCGGTGTGGGCACGCTGGGCCTTGTGGCGCGCGAGAACGACCCGGTCTTCGGCATGCCGGGGGTCAGCTTTGAGTTCCTGTTCCACGGGCCGGTCATGAATGCCGACGGACAGGTCGCCTTCGGCGGGTACATCAAGGGCACGGGGGTCACGACGGCGAGCAACAGCGCCATCTGGAAGGGCAACGCGGCGTCGCTGACGCTCGTTGCCCGCGAGGACAGCGTCGCGCCGGGGACCGGGGGGGCGCAGTTCGCCGACTTCAACCACACCTTCCTGTTCCCGGTGATCAACAATGACGGCCGGACGGCGTTCGTGGGCACGCTCAAGGGCGCGGGCGTCACGGCCACCAATGACACGGGGATCTGGAAGGAAGGACCCGCCGGGCTCGAGCTCGTCGCGCGGTCGGGCGCCCCCGCGCCCGGTACGACGGCCGTGTTCTCGACCTTCAACGACAACCTGTTCGTTCCCATCATCAACGGGCAGGGCAAGACGGCGTTCCGTGCGCGGCTCACCGGGGCGGGCGTCACGGCGGCGAACGACAGCGGGATCTGGTCCGAGGGGGCGCTCTCGCCCGCGCTGGTGGCCCGGGAGGGAGCCGTCGCGCCGGGCACCGGCAATGCGCTGTTCGTTGATCTGGCTGTGACTTCGGCCGCGCCCATCATGAACGGCGCGGGTCAGACGGCGTTCTTCAGCACGCTGTCGGGTCCGGGCGTGAACTTCACGAACAATGCGGGGATCTGGGCGACGGATCCGGATGGGGATGTCGTGCTGGTCGCGCGTCTGGGCGACCCGTTCCAGGTGGGGCCCGGGGACATCCGCACGATCGGGTTGCTCGATCTTCAGGTCAAGCGGACCGGCGGCCAGGACGGTCTGCCGTCGTCGTTCAATGACGCGGGCGAGTTGACGTTCATCGTCGGATTCACCGACGGCGTGCGTGCCGTGGCGGTCGCGACGATCGGGGCGGCGTGCTACCCGGATTGCAACGGCGACGGGCAGCTGAATCTCGGGGACTTCGGGTGCTTCCAGACGAACTTCGCCGTCGGCAACCTCTCGGCCGACTGCAACGGCGACGGGTTGCTCAATCTCGGCGACTTCGGGTGCTTCCTGACCAAGTTCGCGATCGGGTGCCCGTAACGCGGATCGCGGCCCGGCGCCGGGAGAATCCTCTTGAGCGCGGGGGCGTGCGCGGTAGTCTGAGGTGGTGTCGCCCGCCGGACGCGGGCGACGCCACCCTGGCTTTGAAGGAGACCAACCATGACACGCCGCGCGATCGTCTGCCTGTTGTCCCTTCTTGTTTGCGGGTCCTCGGCGCTGGCCGGCCCCGGCGCCAAGGGTTCCGCCGACCCCGGCAAGGCCCGCGCCCGGGCGGGGTTCGGTCCGGGGGTCGACGTGCCGTTCACCGAGAACTTCGACGCGTACGCGAACGGTTCGATGCTGGCGCCGCAGGGCGGCTGGGAGATCTGGTACACGGGCGGAGCGAACGGGATCGTCCAGAACAACTTGTCGGCGAGCGCGCCCAACTCGCTGCGGCTGCAGAACCTGACCGATGTCGTGCAGCGGTTCACGATCACGGACGGGAAGTGGGAGTTCAAGATCAAGACGTATGTTCCTTCGTCGGCGCCGCCGGGGCTCGGCGGCTCGGTCATCATGCTGAACCAGTACGCGGGGCCGGACAACTGGTCGATGCAGATCGCGTTCAACGAGACGATGTTCGCCGGTTCGCAGCCGCTGCCGTACATGGTCGAGAGCCAATGGGACGGGGCGGTCCGGCCCCTTCTTCTGGATCAGTGGGTGGAACTGCGGGCCGTGATTGATCTGGACGCGGACACGTGGAACAGCTGGTACGGCGGGCAGCCGCTGGGGGTGAACCTGAGCTGGTCGAACAACTTCTTCGGCAATCCGGGGATCACGTCGATCGCGTGCCTCGACCTGTGGAGCAACGGGATCAACCCGATGTACTTCGACGACATCTCGCTGGTGCAGATCGTGGCGTGCTACCCCGACTGCAACGGGGACAGCGCGCTCAACCTGGCGGATTTCGGGTGCTTCCAGACGAAGTTCGCGCTGGCCGATCCGTACGCCGATTGCAACGGGGACAGCGTGCTGAACCTGGCGGACTTCGGGTGCTTCCAGACGAAGTTCGCGCTCGGGTGCCCGTAGGGAAGACGAAAGCTCAAAGCACAAAGCACAGAGCACAAATAGGAGGATGATGGGCGGGAGGCAGCGCCCGGCCTGGGTCGGGGGAAAGACGGTGGGAGTGGAGTGATGGGAGCAACCTGTAGCGTGGCACCGAGGACGGCCCGAGCACCGTCCTCGGTCGCACGTCGGGGGGGCCGCGAGGCGGAGGAGGGCGGAGGCGGCGAGGCGCCTGGTCTCCGGGCGTGCATCGGAAGTGCAGACGCCGATCAGTGTGCTGACGGCGACGGGGGCGGCGTCGGCGGCGAGGAGGCGGGCGCGCTGGTCGGCGATCGACTGGTGGGCGGCGAGGGCCTCGCGGCACCGGGGCCCGTCGAGGATGGCGCGCAGCTGGATCGGGGAGAGGGCCAGTTCATCGAGGATGCTCCAGAGAGAGCACGCGGGATTGAAATAGCGTGCGATCACCTCGGCGGGTGTGTCGCTGGGCGGCCTGGTTGTGGAGGTGTCGGCCTGCATGCGGGTGTTGTACGTGCATGGGATCGCGGCATGGCGTGAAATTGGTGGACATGACCGGAATGAGCGCTCAGGGGCGCGACATCGGGGTCAAATTGTTCGGGGCGGAGGGGGGGCGACGGGGGGGCGGCGGGTTGGTGGGGCGGTAGTTGTCCTATGGCCGGCTCAGGCCGGGCTGTAAGCTGGTGGTTGGGGGGATCCATGTGCGGAGGGAACGACCATGAAGATCCTGACCGCCCTGACTGTCGGCGTGCTCGTACTGTGTTTCGGCTCGGGGGCGCTCGGCCAGACGCCGCTGACGACGATCCGCGTGGCATCGGGGCTGACGCGTCCGTTGTACGTGACGCACGCGCCGGGGGACTACAAGCGGGTGTTCATTGTCGAGCAGCGGTCGGGGACGACGGGTCGGATCAAGATCCTGAACCTGGCGAACGGGGTGGTGAACGCGACGCCGTTCCTGTCGATCTCGCCCGTGAGCACGCTGAGCGAGCAGGGGCTGCTGGGGCTGGCGTTTCATCCGAACTATGCGGCGAACGGATTTTTCTATGTGTTCTACACGGAGCCGGGGCCGTTCGGCGGTACGGCGGTGATCGCGCGGTACACGGTTTCGGCGAACCCGGACATCGCGGACCCGCTGAGCGCGATGCCGGTGTTGAGGCTCTTTGAGCCGACGGGTTTTCACAACGGCGGGTGGATCGCGTTCGGGGCCGACGGGTATCTGTGGGTCGCGGCGGGGGACGGGGGCAAGAACAACGCGCAAACAATCACCGGGTCGCTGCTGGGGAAGATCCTGCGGCTGGACGTGAATGGGGACGACTTCCCCGCGGACCCGCTGCGGAACTACGCGATCCCGCCGGACAATCCGTTTGTCGGGGCGACGGGGGATGACGAGATCTGGGCGTACGGGCTGCGGAATCCGTGGCGGTGCAGCCACGACCGGCTGACCGGCGACCTGTGGATCGCGGACGTGGGGCAGAGTGACTGGGAGGAGCTGAACTTCGAGGGGGCGCAGACGTCGCCGTTCGTCGCGCGCAACTACGGATGGATGTGCATGGAGGGATTCCACTGCACCGGGATTCCCGTGTGCACATGCAACGCGCCGGAGCTGACGCTGCCGATCCATGAGTACGCGCACGGGGGCTCGCCCTTCAACTGCTCGATCACCGGCGGGTATGTCTATCGCGGGTGCGCGATCCCCGATCTGCAGGGGTGGTACTTTTTTTCCGACTACTGCTCGGCGCGGTTGTGGAGCCTTCGGTACAACGGGACCGTGATCACGGACTTCGTGGACCGGACGGCGGAGCTGCACCCCGGGGCGCCGATGGACATCTCCAACGTCTCATCGTTCGGCGAGGATGCGCTGGGCGAGTTGTACATCTGCGACCTGACCGGGGGCGAGGTCTTCAAGATCGTGCCGGCGGTGGTCGTCGGGCCGGACTGCAACAACAACGGGCGGCGGGACGCGTGCGACATTCAATCGGGCCTGAGCGCGGACACGAACAACAACGGGATCCCCGACGAGTGCGAGCCGGAGTTCTGCTATCCCAACTGCAACGGGGACGGCACGCCGCTGGGGCAGCCGCTGCTGAACATCGCCGACTTCGGGTGCTTCCAGTCGAAGTTCGCGGTGGGTGATCCGTATGCGGACTGCAACGGGGACACGCTGCTGAACCTGGCGGATTTCGGTTGCTTCCAGACGAAGTTCGCGCTCGGGTGCCGGTGAGCGGCCCGGCGGTTTTTGGGGTGCGGCTGCGACATTTCGGGGTTGTCGCGACATGATCAGGGGGTATGCTGTCTACGGTCGCGTCGGCGCCCGGCGCCGTGCCCACGGAGGAAGCGCTCATGAAGATGTCCATCTCGAGAGTTCTGGCGGCGGCGTGCGTGATCGGTCTTGGCGCGTTCGGAGCGTCGGCGCGGCCGGGCCCGGACGTGATTGTCGGTGATCTGTACGGCATCCAGAACTGGGGCGCGCTGGGGTCGATCCGGGCGTATTCGATCGCGACGGAGTCGTGCAACATCGGGAACCAGAACCTGCTGTGGATCGCTTCGAACAACCAGCACCCGGTGATCGCGCAGAACATGTACCGGTTGCTCAACGGCCGGTTCGAGCAGGTCGGGCAGTCGTGGCTCAAGCACGGGTTCACGGCGCTGACGCTCAGCCTGTGCGGGACGTGCAACGGCCAGGGCGGGTCGGTGCTGGGCGTCGGGTGCTCCGACCCGTACAGCACGAGCCTCAACGGGAGCCAGACGCGGCTGGGGCCGCGGTTTGAGGTGAACGCGACGACCGGGTTCTATCCGTACCCGTACACGATTGCGTGGCAGCAGACGGGGAACGTGATCTTCAAGCGTCTGCAGGTGGAGCAGTCGGACCTGGCGAACCCCGGGGCGCTGTATTTCATCGAGGGGCACTACATCACGGCGGACGACGCGGCGTCGGGCAACGGCCTGAACAACGCGTCGTACCGGCGGATCACGATCAACGAGACGTCGTTCAACGGGACGCTGCAGGGCACGACGCAGCGTGAGAAGCCGGCGATCCAGGCGTGGAAGGACCACGGGCTGGGCGTGGGCATGCCCGATCCGGGCGTGATGATCGCGCCCGTGGACTACACGGAGCAGGGTCAGACGGCCCGCTTCTGGGTCGCGTCGAAGGCGACGGACCTGGGCGGCGGCATGTGGCAGTACGAGTATGCGGTGCAGAACCTGAACTCGCACCGGTCGGGCGGGTCGTTCGTGGTCCCGCTGGCGCCGGGGTCGGACGCGTCGGAGCTGGGCTTCCACGGGGTGCCGTACCACAGCGGCGAGCCGTGGCTGAACACGCCTTGGCTGATGGTGGACAACCCGTCGGACGCGACGTTCCTGAGCCCGCACGACTTCCAAACGAACCCGAACACGAACGCGCTGCGGTGGGGGACGCTGTACAACTTCCGGTTCAAGGCGAACACCGCGCCCACGACGGGGAACGTGACGATCGGGCTGTTCCGTCCGGGTCTTGCGGGCGAGCCGAACTCGGTGTCGGTGTCGATGTTCGTGCCGTCGGCGTCCACGGTGTCGTGCTACCCCGACTGCAACGGGGACGCGTTGCTGAACCTGGCGGATTTCGGGTGTTTCCAGACGAAGTTCGCGACGCAGAACATGTACGCGGACTGCAACGGGGACTCGATCCTGAACCTGGCCGACTTCGGCTGCTTCCAGACGAAGTTCGCGATCGGGTGCCCGTGATCGAGGTTCGCGGCGGGAATCGGTGTTAGTTGCCCGGAATTCTCTTCGCCGTCCCGCGTTTCGCGGTTAGGCTGTGGCCACGGGCGGTGCGTCCCGGAAGGAGAGCACATCATGATGACGTTGAATCGATTCCATGCGGTCTCTGTTTCTTTGCTGCTGGGCGTTTCGGCGGCCTCGGGCCAGGTCGGCGCGCTCGACCAGGTGAGCCCCGCCACCAACGCGAGTTTCAACCTGAGCGCCACGACGCTGACCTGGCAGGCCCAGATCAAGGCGGGGGTTGCGGGCCAGCTCGAAGGGATCCGGGTCTCGCTGACCGGACCCATGGGCTCTCAGGTCAACGTCCGTGTCCGAAAGGGTGCCGCGCCGAGCGCGAACCCGGCGCTGTTCAACGCGATGGTGACCAAACCCACGGCGGGCGAGGACGTCATGTTCATCGACATGACGGCGTCCAACATCATGTTGACGGCGGGTGAGGTCTTTGTGATGGAGACGCTGGGCAACGGCTCGGGCGTGAATCTTCGCGGCAGCTACGTGGCGCCGCCGGGGACGCCGCTGTACCCCGAGCCGCTGTACCTCAACGGCAACAACTTCGCGGACGGCGGCTGGCGGCACGGGTTCGAGACGTTCATGCTGTCGGGCGCGTCGTGCTACCCGGACTGCAACGGGGACACGATCCTGAACCTCGCGGACTTCGGGTGCTTCCAGACCGCGTTCGCGACGGGGAACATGTACGCCGACTGCAACGGCGACACGATCCTGAATCTCGCGGATTTCGGGTGCTTCCAGACGAAGTTCGCGATCGGGTGCCCCTAAGGGGCCGGCCGGTCACGAACCCGCGGCGCGCTTGAACAAGCCCGACCAGGGCTCGGGTGTTGACGCGCCCAGGTCGAGGAAGGCCTCGTTGAGCGGGGCGCGCTTCTGGCGGGTGATCAGTTCGCCATGGTGGACGAGCGCGGCGGCGATGACGGCGTAGTAGCAGGCGATGGCGCCGGCTCGTTCATCGCCGTGGCCCGGACCGCTGAACGCGCCCTTGGCGCGTTCCTTCGCCGAGCGGAGTTGCTCCAGCGGCGCGCGGTCGAGGCCCGCGAGCGTGGCGCTGTCCGTTGCGGGCTCGGGAACGAAGGTCCGGACGGCGGACTCCCACCAGCGCCACCCGTCCGGGGTCCGGAGGCGGTCGATGACGTCGTCGACGCCGCGGCGGGTGCCGCGCTTGTCGAGCCGGACCACACGTGTGCGTCCGTCGGGCTGATCTGGTCGGTTCGGCTGGTTCATGTCGTTTCTTCAGGTTATCAGGCCCGGGGGCGGGCGTGAATAGCGTTTTCGCGGGCGGGTCGCCGTGGTAATCTGGCGGCGTTCCGGAGGGATTCGTCATGAGGCCATGCGGGGTTTTGGCGGGGCTGTTGCTCCCGGCGGCGGTGGCGGCGGGGCAGGTCGGGGTGGTGGATCAGACGAGTCCGGTGCCGACCGGTCCGGCCCAGGCGGCATTCAACTTGAACGCGACGGCTCTGACCTGGCAGGCACAGATTCGCGCGGGGTTCAGCGGTCAGCTTGAGGGAATCCGCGTCTGGCTGTACGGCAACCAGGGCTCGGAGGTGTTCGTGCGCGTGCGCAAGGGCGCGGCGTGGAGCGGGAACCCCGTGCTGTTCAGTGCGCTGTTGACGCAGCAAGTGGGGGGGCTCGAAATCCGCTTTGTCGACATGGGCGGATCGGGGATTCTGCTGACGGCGGGCGAGACGTACGTGCTCGAGGCGCAGGGCAACGCGTCCGGCATGCTGCTGCTGGGGAGTTACGTGGCGCCGCCGGCGGCGTCGATGTATCCGGAGCCGCTGTACCTGAACGGCGGGTTCTACTCCGACGGAGGTTGGAAGATCGGATTTCAGACGTTCCCAGAATTTTTCGAAGAACGGGTCGCCTTTGCCCTTGAGCGCGCTGACGTAATTGATCAACGCGTCGAACCAGACGTAAGTCACATAATTGGAGTCGAAGGGCAGCTCGATGCCCCAGGTCAAACGACTCTTCGGTCGCGAAATGCACAGATCGCCAATCGGCTCGCGCAGCATGGCGATGACCTCGTTTTTGAACCCTTCGGGCCGAATAAAATCCGGGTGACTCTCAATATGTTGCAAGAGCCGTTCTTGATACTTGCCCATGCGAAAGAAATAATTTTCCTCTTCGATGCGCTGCGGCTCGGTGCGATGGTCGGGGCACTTGCCGTCGACCAGCTCTTTTTCTGTCAGAAAACGCTCGCAGCCGACGCAATAAAGCCCGCCATAGCGGTCGAAATAGATATCGCCGGCATCGTACACCTGCTGGAGCAGACCTTTGACGAAATCGATGTGGCCTTGGTCCGTCGTGCGAATAAAATGATCGTAGACAAAGCCGCAGCTATCCCAGGCCGCCTGAAAAGTCGCGCTGATCTGATCGGTAAAATCCTTGGGCGTCTTGCCCGCTTGCGCGGCCGCCTGGGCGATCTTGTCGCCGTGCTCATCGGTGCCGGTCAGATAAAATGCCTCGCGGCCGGTCTGGCGATAGTAACGCGCCAAAGTATCGGTGATGATCATGGTGTAGGCACTGCCCAAATGGGGCTCGCCATTGACATAGTAAAGCGGCGTAGTGATGTAGACGGGTTCCATTAGCGTGTCCCAACAGCGTTGAACAAGAGATCTTCGAGCACCATGCGGCGATTCAAGTTACGCTGGATGCGCGCGCCGGCGCCGGCGGTTTGATCGAGCAGCGCGAGCCAATGAT
>CAZMPE010000038.1:0-12317 GCA_964567955.1 uncultured Phycisphaeraceae bacterium
ACCGCCTCGCGCTCGATCTCCAGCTGCATGATCCGCCGGCGCAGCTCGTCGATGAACAGGATGATCCGCCCCTGCGCCGCCGTCACCTCGCGCAGGACGGACTTGAGCCGTACCTCGAACTCGCCCCGGAACTACGCCCCCGCCAGCAGCTGACCGACGTCCAGCGCGACGATCCGCCGCTCCTTCATCGACTGCGGGCAGTCCCCGTCGATGATCCGCTGCGCCAGCCCCTCCGCGATCGCCGTCTTGCCCACGCCGGGCTCGCCGATCAGCACCGGGTTGTTCTTCGTCCGCCGGCTGAGCACCTGCATGCACCGGCGGATCTCCTCGTCCCGGCCGATCACCGGGTCGAGCTTCCCCGCCTGCGCCCGCTCCGTCAGGTCGATCCCGTATTTCTTGAGCGCCTCGAACGTGCTCTCCGCGTTCTGATCCGTGACGTTCGACACGCCCGACGCCGCGCGGATCTCCTTGATCGCCGCCTCCACGTGCTTGCGATCGACCGCGTTGAGGCTCAGCACCTCCTTCGCCGGACCCGCCGTCTCCGTCAGCGCCAGCAGCAGGTGCTCGCTCGAGACGTACGCGTCGCCGAGTTTCTTGCTCTCCGCCTCCGCCCGCGTCAGGATGTCCAGCACCTGCCGGCCGGGCGTCCCCGCACCCGACGACGTCGTCGGCTGACGCTTGAGCTCGCTCTCGGTGATCGACGCGATCCGCCCCGCGTCCGCCCCGCACTTGGTCAGGATCCCCCGACCCGGCCCCGAGGCGTCCGACAGCAGCGCACGCAAAATGTGCAGCCCGCCGATCTCCGCGTTGGCGCGTGCCGCGGCGTCCGATTGCGCATCGGCGAGAACCTGCTGGGCCATGGTCGTGAGCCGTTCCGGTCGCATGGGCACTCCTGTCCGGGTCGGCGCGTGGGCCTCCCCGCAACAAGTCATTGCAACCCGCGCGCCCGCCCCGCCCCCACCCCACCCCCCCTGCCGCCCCTCCAGGCCCCGCCGGAGCGCCCGGAACAGCCGCCCCCGCCGCCGCCCCTGCCGATCTGGCAGGGCGAGGCACGATTCTGAAACCGGGTTCGGCCCCGCCGGTAGAGGCACTCGTCCCGGGACGCGGAGACCCCATGGACCAGCCCGCCCTGATCTACGGCGTATCGGCCGCGCTGGCCTTCGGTGCGCTCGGGGCCTCGGTTCTCCACAAGTCCGCGGCCCCATGGCCCGGCGAATCCGGCCCCGCCTTCGTCAACTGGGAGACGCCGCACGTCCACCCGCTGGACATCACGCCCGATCGCACGCGCCTCCTCGCCGTCAACACCGCCGACAACCGCCTCGAGGTCTTCCGCATCATCACCGGCACGCCCGACCCGGTCGCCTCGATCCCCGTCGGGCTCGACCCCGTGAGCGTGCGCGCCCGCACCAACACCGAGGCCTGGGTCGTCAACCACATCTCCGACTCCGTCAGCGTCGTCGACCTCTCCACCGGCGCCGTCGTGGCCACGCTCACCACCCTCGACGAGCCCGCCGACGTCGTCTTCGCGGGCAACCCGCAGCGCGCCTTCGTCACCTGCTCGCAGGCCAACACCATCCAGGTCTTCAACCCCGCGAACCTCGCCGCCGCCCCGATCAACATCCCCATCGACGGCGAAGACCCGCGCGCCCTCGCCGTCAGCAAGGACGGCTCGCGCATCTTCGCCGCCGTCTTCGAATCCGGCAATGCCACCACGATCCTCGGCGGCGGCGCGACCGTGCCGACCAACCAGATCTCCTTCCCTCCCAACGTCGTGACCCTCGCGACCGGACCGTGGGGCGGGCTCAACCCGCCGCCCAACTCCGGTTCGGTCTTCAGCCCGCCCAAGGCGGCGGGCCTGCCCACCCCGCCGCGCGTCGGGCTCATCGTGAAGAAGGACAACGCCGGCCAGTGGAAGGACGACAACAACGGCAACTGGACCAGCCTCGTCAGCGGCCCCCAGGCCGCGCAGTCGGGGCGCGCCGTCGGATGGGACATGCCCGACCGCGACATCGCGATCATCCACGCCGGCACGCTGGCCGTCACCTACGCCACCGGCCTCATGAACATCGGCATGGCCATCGCCGTCAACCCCGGCACCGGCCGGGTCACCCTCGTCGGCACCGACGCGACCAACCAGGTCCGCTTCGAGCCCAACATCAAGGGCCGCTTCCTCCGCGTCCAACTCGCCGTCGTCCACCCCACCAACCCCGCCTCCAAGACCATCAAGGACCTCAACCCGCACCTCACCTACACGACCCCGACGCTCCCCTCGCAGACCGACCGAAACCGCGGCGTCGGCGACCCGCGCGCCATCGCCTGGAACGCCGCGGGCACGACCGGCTACATCGCCGGCATGGGCTCGAACAACCTGCTCGTGATCGACGCCGCGGGCAACCGCGTCGGCAACGGCGCTCCCATCAACGTCGGCGAGGGGCCGACGGGCCTGGCGCTCGACGAGCCGCGCTCGCGCCTCTTCGTCCTCAACCGCTTCGAGTCCTCCATCTCCGTCGTCTCCACGGTCACCAGGGCGGAACTCACGCGCGTCTCGTTCTTCGATCCCACACCATCCGCGATCCGCAACGGCCGCCGCCACCTGTACAACACGCACAAGACCTCGGGCCTCGGGATCGCCTCGTGCGCCTCCTGCCACGTCGACGCCCGCATGGACCGCCTCGCCTGGGACCTCGGCGACCCGCAGGGCGCGATGCGCCCGGCCAACGGCCTCAACGCCGGCGGGGGCGTCCCCGCCACCGGAATGCTCCAGCCCTTCCACCCCATGAAGGGCCCCACCACCACGCAGACACTCCAGGACATCATCGGGCTCGAACCCTTCCATTGGCGCGGCGACCGCTTCGGTCTCGAAGAGTTCAACAGCGCGTTCCAGACGCTCCTCGGCGATGACGCGCTGCTCACGACGCAGGAGATGCAGCAGTTCGAGGACTTCCTCGCCACGATCCACTTCCCGCCCAACCCCTTCCGCAACTTCGACAACACGCTGCCGACGAACGTGCCGCTGCCCGGCCACTACACGCCCGGACGGTTCGTCGCCGCGGGCCAGCCGCTCCCCCCGGGCAACGCCCTCAAGGGCATGCTCCTCTTCCGGAACACCAGCAGGTTGCTCGCCAACGGCATCCACACCTGCGCGGCGTGCCACACCTTCCCGACGGGGACGGGCCCCGACAGCGTCTTCAGCGGCACGCAGTTCCATGCGATCCCGCCGGGCCCGAACGGCGAGCGCCACCACGCGGTCGTCGGCGTGGACGGCGTGACCAACATCACGATGAAGACGCCGCAGCTGCGCAATCTGTACGACAAGGTCGGCTTCAACATGACGCACACGAGCAGCCGCGCGGGCTTCGGGTTCATGCACGACGGCGCCGTCGACTCGATCGAGCGGTTCCTCGCCGAAGACGTCTTCGACGTGGGCAACGATCAGGAGATCGCCGACCTCGTCGCGTTCCTGCTCTGCTTCTCGGGATCCGACCTGCTCGAAGGCTCGACCACCAACTTCCAGCGCCCGGAGGGGAGCCCGAGCCGAGACACGCACGCCGCCGTCGGCCGGCAGATCACCATCTCGAGCGGCCCCTCGGCCGCGCAGCTCGCACTGATCGACGCCATGATCGGCCTCGCGCAGGCCGGAAAGATCGGGCTGGTGGTCAAGGGGCTCGTGATGGACGAGCCGCGCGGCTTCGCCTTCATCCCCGCGACCGGCAAGTTCCAGTCCGATCGCGCGATCCAGTCCCTCACGCCCGCGGCGCTGCGCGCCCTCGCGAAGCCCGGCGGCGAGCTGACGTACACCGTGGTGCCCAGGGGCACGGAGACCCGCATCGGCATCGACCGCGACAGCGACGGCACGCTCGACGCCGACGAGCCGCGCCCGTGCGCCGTCAACTGCGACGGCAGCACGAACGCCGCGGGCCTGCCGACACTGACCGCGGCGGACCTCGCCTGCTTTCAGGCGCGCTACGCGCTCAAGCACCCGTACGCGGACTGCAACGGCGACGGGCTGTTCACGGTGGTGGATTTCGGGTGCTTCCAGGCGAAGTACGCGCTGGGGTGCCCGTGACCGTGCAGTTGCTTGTGCCACGGGCTTCGTGACTCGTGCCACGGGCTTCGCGGCTTTGCGCGATGCCCGTGCGTTGAGCCTCCCCTTGCCATCCGGCCCCTTGAGCCGACGAGCCACGCAAACAAGACCCGCCCACATCGATCCTCA
This sequence comes from uncultured Phycisphaeraceae bacterium, assembly GCA_964567955.1. GTDB lineage: Bacteria > Planctomycetota > Phycisphaerae > Phycisphaerales > UBA1924 > CAZMPE01. Next base: position 4,214 of record CAZMPE010000038.1, read on the forward strand.
ACACCGAGTAATTCCTTGAGTCACGCGGGCTGTTCGTTAGACTGCGCTGTGCACTGCCTCCGCCTGCTGACCATTCTCTGCCTCGCCGCTCCCGCGGCTGCGCAACTGTGCAAGCCGGAGTGGCTCCCGGGGCTGGGCTATCCGGGCGTCAACAGCAATGTCTACGGCACGACCCTGTGGGACCCGGACGGACCGGGCCCGGCGCGTGAATCGCTGGTCGTCGGGGGATCGTTCTGGATCGCGGGTTCGCACTTCGCGCGCGGCGTCGCGGCGTGGGACGGATCGCAGTGGTCAACACTCGGCGATGGCCTGACGACCGCGCTCGGGGCGGGCATCGTCTTTGCGTTGACGGTGTTCGAGGGCGATCTGATCGCCGGTGGGATCTTCACGAGTTCGGGCGGCACGCCGGTGAGCCATATCGCCAGATGGGACGGGACAGCGTGGCGGCCCCTGGGGTCGGGGATGGATTTTCAGGTGCATGCGTTAGCGGTTCTCAACGGTGAGTTGATCGCCGGCGGCGACTTTACGGTTGCCGGCGGCGTGCCCGCGGCATCCATCGCTCGTTGGGACGGGCGGTCGTGGTCGGCGCTCGGAGGAGGAATGGGCGGGCGGTTTGCTGGCGTTGCGTCGCTCGTGGTCCATGACGGCGTTCTGTTCGCCGCGGGCTCGTTCGAGACCGCGGGCGGGGTTCCGAGCAACTATGTGGCGCGATGGGACGGCCGGGCGTGGTCATCGCTCGGGTCGGGGACGGATTTTTTCGTCAGCGCGCTCCGGGTCTACAAGGACGAACTGATCGCGGGAGGCGTGTTCAGTGTGGCCGGGGGCGTGCCGGCGAAAGGAATCGCGCGCTGGAACGGCTCGATCTGGCAACCGCTCGGCTCGGGCCTGGGTGAGTACCCGCACGTCAAATCGCTCTTTGAACAGAACGGACAGTTGATCGTGGGCGGGGAATTCGAAACGGCCGGCGGTGTGCCGACGGAGAGCCTGGCGGCGTGGGACGGTGCCGCCTGGCACCCCTTCGACCTCGGAACCTTCTCCGAGGTCAACAGCCTCGCCGCCTATGAGGGCAAACTGGTCGTCGGCGGTCGGCTGTCGGTCGGCCCGTACACGGGCAAGGCGTACGTGCTGCGTCGGGACGACACCACGTGGTCAACGTTCGGCTCGGGGATCAACGACCAGGTCTATGCGCTGGCCAACGTCGATGGCGAACTGTTCGCGAGCGGCGGGTTCGTCTTCGCCGGCGGCGGCGTTGTCCGGCACGTCGCCCGCTGGGACGGCGCCGCGTGGCAACCCCTGGGCTCGGGAATCATCGGGCAGTCCGTCAACGCTCTTGCCGGATACAACGGCGATCTGATCGCGGGCGGCATCTTCACGGCCGCCGGCGGAGTGCCCGCCGCCTCCATCGCCAGGTGGAGTCGGGGCGCGCAGTCCTGGCATCCACTGGGTCCAGGGGTCAACGGCACGGTGACGGCCCTGGAGGTTCATGACGGGAAACTGGTCGCGGGCGGCTCGTTCAACAGCCCGAGCGGGCCAGGGACGGTCGGCGTGCTGCAGTGGGACGGCGCGGCATGGGCGCCGATGGGAGCGGGCATGCCATCACCGGGCGCGTTGGCGGTCTTCAACGGCAACCTGTATGGCGCCGGCGGAACGGACGACTGGAAGTTCCCGTCCGGATGGGTCAGGAAGTGGAACGGCGCCTCGTGGTCGCAGGTCGGTTCCGACCTCGGCAGCAGAGCGGGTGCGCTCGCCGTGCACAACGATCGACTGATCGTGGGCGGCACCTTCGGCGTCAGGCAATGGGAATCCGGCGCCTGGCAGCCGCTCGGCACGGGCGTCCCGGGCACGATGTCGCTGGCCGTCCTGGACGGTGATCTGTTCGCAGGAGGTCAGTTCTCGACGGCGTACGGCGCCGCCGCGAACTACATCGCGCGCTGGGACGGCGCGGCATGGCAGCCGCTCGGATCGGGAACTGATTACTGGGTGTACGCGCTGGCTGTTCATGGAAACTCCCTCGTCGCGGGCGGGCGTTTCCTCCGTGCTGGAGGCGAGTTCTCGGCGTACCTGGCCCGCTGGGGTTGCCCGCCCTGCTACCCCGACTGCAACCGCGACGGCCTCCTCAACATCGCGGACTTCGGCTGCTTCCAGAACACCTTCGCCCTCGGCGACATCGCCGCGGACTGCAACAAGGACGGCGTTCTGAACATCGCCGACTTCAAGTGCTTCCAGACGAGGTTCGCGATGGGCTGCCCATGACTCGTGCCACGGGCTTCGCGGCTTTGCGCGATGCCCGTGCGTTAAGCCTCCCCTGCCATCCGGCCCCAATGGTCGACGACGGCCGTCGACGTCACCCCGACCGCGGCGCATCGACCTCCACGCGCCATGTCTTCGGACGGCCCTGGGCATCACGCTCGGTCACGATCGCCGTGATCTTCTGCGTGTTCGCCGCGCTCGCGTAGGTCTGGACGATCCGCGTGATCTGCGCCGTGGGGACGCCATCGCTGACGAATGCGTCGGCCTGTGAACTGTTGGACATGAGCACTCCTCACGAGCGGTTTACCTCAGCACATCGACGATCCCCGCAGCCTTCAGGCTCTGCGCCAGTCCCCGCAGTTCGTCGTCCGACGCCCCGTTGAGCCATTGCACGATGGCCGCTTCGTTCCCCCGGATCGTGACCGGAACGTGCGCGCCAAGCTGTGCCGTCCTGGCCGAATCGAACGTCGAGCCCCCGTTCTGCCACCACTGGGTTATGGCGTCGCGAAGCCTCCCGGCCTCAACCGACGGATTGAACCTCTCGTACCGGCGCTCGATGATCCGGTCCGTTTCTTCGGTCGCCTTCGTGGCCGCCGCACCGGACTTGTTCGAAAGGCTGATGAGCGCCGCGGTGATCGAACCGGCTCGAAGATATTCGTCCGCATCCGACAGCGCGGCCTGCATGGAGTAGCGCGCCGTCGGCAACTCCATTTGCAGTTCGATTCGCTTCTTTTGCAGCGCCCGCAGCGCCTGCATCTCGGGGATGATCACGTTCGGCGCCTGGTCCTGAAAAAAATTCTTCTCGAACGCCGCGTGCGATCCGATCAGCCCCGCCGAAATCGCGTGCAGGATGGACTTCGTCGCCTCGGCACCCGTCAGCGAGCCGACCGTGTTCAGGGTCAAAGTGGTCACGTCCACTCCGAACGCCACGCCCGCCCGGCCCTTGCGGATCCGTTCCTCCAGCGCGGCGTAATGGCCGTTGATGTAGCGCATCCGGGCCCGCAGCACCTCATTGCGGTACTCGAACCGTGCCTGTTCGCTCGTCTTCGCTATGAACGCCGCCGCAACGTCCTTATCGATGTACTCGGCCTTGATCCGATCGATCTCGGCCTCGGAGAGCACCGCTTGGCTGAACTTCTCCTTTTCGCCGCCGGCGCACCCCGCGCCACCTGCCAGCCAACCGACGATCATGAGGACCCCGACCGACCTGCGCATGGAAGCACCCTGGGCTTTGCCGCCGCCTCTCCCGGCGCGTGGGCCGGGCGTCGTCGGCTGTCCTTACCCAGACGAGACCTGGACGCGGGGTGTGACCGCCGCAACCGCCAATTTCGCTCGCAGAATGGCCCGGAGCCGGAAACGAAGCGACGGACCCCAAAAACTCCGGTTCACAGAAGAACCGAACAAACAACGTGCAACCCCGCTTGCGCCTCCCCGTACCATTTGACGCACCCGGGCCGGTACGCTACAAAGGCCGTCCCTCAGAGGAGTTCCACCATGGCCGGATCCAAGACCATCGCCCTGCGCCTCGCCGCCATCGCCGGCGCTTCGTTCGTCCTCGGCGCCTGCGGCACCACCGACATCACCACGCGCGACGCCTGGATCCGCATGGAGCTGACGCCGGAGCTCGACACGCTCTACCAGCGCCCCGTCGATGTCTCCAACTCGCTCGCCATCATGCACGACACCAACTGGCGCATGTTGAACCAGGACCTCGGCCGGGTCTTCTACACCGACCGCCCCAGCCGCCTCACCCGCGAACCCATTCCCTGGTGATCGCGACCTGAACCGAACCGCATGAGCACCCGGCGACCCCGCCGGGTGTTTTTCTGCGCACCCACATCGCCGATCCGGCGTCGCGCGCAGGCGGAAGCAACGTCCAACCTTCGCCCGCGAAAGGCCGGGCATATCCAAACTGCGGGGGACCGCTCCCGCGATCCGATCGCGCCCCGAACGCGCGAAACGGCGCATCCCCGTCCACGCCGAGGACGCCATGAGACGCCGCCCGCGCGGCGAGCACGAGCCGGCCGCCCGAACAGAATGTTACAGCCTCTCTGTCGCCGCCCGCCTCAGCGCGCCGTGTACTTGCCGCGCTTCACCTTGCGGAACCCGTTCCCCTTGATCAGGGTCTGGTTGACGATCGTTCGGAAGTTCGGCGACGTCGTCTTATAGCCGGCGCGCTGCACCGCCTCGGCGACCTCGCTCACGCCCATCGTCTTGCCCGTCAGCACCTTCTTGAGCGACGCCGCCAGGCTCATGTCGTTCTGCGCGCGCCGGCGCGCCCCCCGACGCCCGACCCGTACCCCCGCCGCACGATCCGCCGTCCCGCCGTGCGCGACGATCTTCGCTTCCACCTTCGCCAGCCGCGAGAGCAGCGTCTTCCGCTTGCGCTCCAGCGCCCCGAGCCCCGCCCGACGGCGCGAGATCTCCGCCTGCAGCGTCTCGATACTCACACCCGAAAGCCCGCGACGCCCTCTCTTCTTCTTCGCCATGGTCCGTTCTCCTGTTGCTCGGGGCGCCGCCACGCCGGGCGACTCGCCCGGCCGGCACGCTCCACGCGTTATTCAACAATCGAACCATAGACGAACATAACTCACGATGCAACACGCGCGCCGCGGCTGTTTTGCGCCGCTGTAACAGAAGGAAGAACGCCGCGCGGGCGCCTCATCACGTCTCGCGCGTGCTGAATCCAAGTTTCGACATGAGACCGTCGAAGTGATCAAGCCCGTAGAACTCGATCGTCACGCGGCCCTTCTTCCCCGATCGGTCCGTCGAGATCGCAACCTTCGTCCCCAGGTGCTCCGACAGCTGCTTCTCCAGGCGCGCGCGGCCCGCCGACGATTCCGCGCGACGATCGGACGCGACCCCCCCACCTTTGAGCACGCGCTCCGCCCACAGCCGCACCTCGCGCTCCAGCCGGCGCACGCTCCACGACTCCGCCGCGGCACGCGCGCCCAGGTCCAGCCGCACCGCGCCCGCCGCCGCCGCCAGCAGCGCGCGCCCGTGACCCATGTTCAGTTTGCCGCCGGAAACAAGGGCCGCCAGCACGTCTTCGAGTTCCGTCAGCCGGATCAGGTTCGCCACCGTCGCGCGCTCCAGACCCACGCGCTCCGCGACGTCCGCGTGGCTCAGGCCGAACCGCTCGTGCAGCGACTTGAGCGCGTGCGCCCGGTCCATCGGGTTCAGGTCCTCGCGCTGCAGGTTCTCCACCACCGCCCACTCCGCCGACTCCGCGTCCGAGAGCGGACGAACCACCGCCGGCACACGAGACAGCCCCGCCTGCATCGCCGCGCGCCAGCGACGCTCCCCCGCCACCAGCTCGTAGTCGCCGCCCGACGGTCGCACGATCACCGGCTGCATCAGCCCCGATCGCTTGATCGACGACGCCAGGCCCACGAGCGATTCGGGCTCGATCGCGCTCCGCGGCTGGAACCGGCTCGGCGTGATCCGGGAAACCGGGATCAGGATCATCCCCTCGGGCACGCCCGACTTGTCCGCCGCGCCCGCCTTGGGCGCCTCCACGCCCCCGCGCTCTTCCGCCGGCGAAACTGGATCAGAAGTTAGTGTGTGCTTACTTGATGGTTTCGCCTCTGGTTGCGTCGGTACCGCGACAGGATCGCTGATGAGGCTGCTCAGCCCGCGACCGAGCCTGCGTGCGGGTTTTCCGGGTTTTTCAGCTGGATGCATGATCCCTCCGTGGATGGCGCCGGCCACAGCGTAGCCGATCCGCGCCGCGACGCCAGCGGACCCCCACTCACCCCATGATCGCCTATTGGGCGGCACCCTCCACTTTCCGCTATAAGAACGACCCGGGAGCAACCAGTTGGCCGGATCCGACCGCCAGATCGAAATCATCGCGCGAGGAGTCCTCTTCCAGGGCTCCCGAGTTCTCCTTTGCAGGAACATCCGCGCCGGCTACTACTACCTCCCCGGCGGGCATGTCGAGTTCGGCGAGCCGGCCACGAAAGCCCTGGAGCGCGAGTTCAAGGAAGAATGCGGCCTGTCCGTAGCCGCGGGGAAGTGCGTGCTCGTCTCCGAGGGTTGTTTCAAGACGGGGATCAAGGAGCACCACGAGATCAACCTGGTGTTCCACGTGGAACAAGCCGGCGGCGGAGACCCCTCTCAACCCATCAAGAGCAACGAACCTGATATTGCTTTCGAGTGGGTTGAGGTCGCCGCGGTCCTTGAAACCGACCTCCGGCCGTTGTCGGTGAAGGCCTGGCTGACCACGTGCGGAACCGCCGCCTCCGGCGTCGAATGGCTCTCCGAGATGGGCGAGCAGCCCGGCCCCATATAACTAGTCCGGACGTTGATCCCAGACCAAAGCGGAAGCTCTATCGGACCGATAGGCAGCGCCGGCGGCCCTTGCGCCACGGGCTCGAGGTACGGCAGGAGAGGTTGTTGACGTTCCACGTGGAACAACCCGGCGGCGGTGATGTCGAATCACTTCGACAGGAAGTCGCCAACCTGCGCGCCGCCCTGGTCCACGCCAACAGGCTTTCCATGCTCGGCACGCTCATGGCGAGTATCGCCCATGAGTTCAACAACATCCTCACGCCGATCCTGAGCTATGCTGAACTAGCCCAAACAAATCCAGAACATCCAGAGCTAGCGGCAAAAGCGATCGAACGCGCCATCAACGGCTGCAATCGTGCGTCGAAAATCGCCGAAGCGATCCTGGCGTTGGCAGCCCGGCACGAGGCAGGCGTCGCCAAGCCCGAAGAGCCTCAGGTTCGCGTCGCCAATGTCGCCGCGGCGGCCCGCGAAGCCCTCCTGTGCATGGGTCGCCCCGGCGTCCGCAACCGGGTCGAAATCCGGATCGAGCTCGATGAGGACTGCCACGTGTCGATCGCTCCGGTCGCGCTCCAGCAGGTCCTGCTCAACCTCTTCCTCAACGCCTTCCGCGCCATGAAGGCCGGGGGCGGGATCCTGGCCATCCGGCACATCGCCGACTCGGAGGTCCGCGGCGACACGGTCCGGATCGAGGTGGAGGACACGGGGTGCGGCATCACGCCCGAGCGGCTCGGCCTGGTCTTCAACGCCTTCGAGTCTTTCGGTCACGGCGCGCCGACGGCCGAGCGCCGGTCGGGCCTGGGCCTGGCGATCTGCAAGCTGCTGCTCGAGGACGCGGGCGGATCGATCAGCGCGCGTTCGACGGTGGGGGTGGGGAGCTGCTTCACGATCGCCCTGCCGCGGGCGCGCCGCGGAGCGGGCCGTCGCGCGGCGTGATCACTCGATCGGGAGGACGGCGATGTCCTCGGGCGCGACGAAGAGCGCCGCGGGCCGGCGCGAGCCGTCCTCAACATCGGGTACGCCGGCGGGGTTGAGCTGCGCGACCTTCGCGTGCATGGACGCGCCCGATCCCTTCAGTTCGACCGTGTACTGGGCCAGCTCGCCGAGGTAGGTCGCCTCGATGATGTCGCCGCTGAGGCGGTTGGCGTCCTCGCGCGCCGGCGCCGAGGGCGCGCCGAGCGTGAGCGCCTCGGGCCGGATGGAGCAGGCGACCCGCGCGCCCTTCGCGAGCTCGCCGGCGAAGCCCGCGCTGAGCCGCCCGAAACTCGTCTCGACCACCGCCGTCTCGGGCCCGCGCTCCACGAGCGTGCCGGGGATCAGGTTCGTCTCGCCGAGGAACTCGGCGACGAAGCGGGTCGCGGGCCGGCGGTACAAGTCGCGCGGCGGGCCGACCTGCACGACGCGGCCGGCGTCGATCACAGCGACGCGGTCGGCCATGCTCAGCGCTTCCTTCTGATCGTGCGTGACGTAGACGGTGGTGATGCCGGATTCCTTGCAGATCCTGCGGATCTCGGTGCGGAGCTCGATTCTGAGTTTCGCGTCGAGGTTGGAGAGCGGCTCGTCC
>CAZMPE010000039.1:0-5705 GCA_964567955.1 uncultured Phycisphaeraceae bacterium
GGCCGGTAGAAGCGCCCGGAGAAGTTGATCTTCATCCCGTGGGAGAGGTGGCCGCCGTCCTTGAGCACGAGTGAGGCGAAGGTGTCGCCGGGCTCCAGCATGGCGATGAAGGCGGCGGTGTTGGCCTGGGCCCCGGAGTGGGGCTGGACGTTGGCGAAGCGGCAGCCGAAGAGCTGTTTGGCCCGCTCGCGGGCGACGTCCTCGATCCGGTCGTGCCAGACGCATCCGCCGTAGTAGCGGGCCACGGGGTAGCCCTCGGCGTACGTGTTGGTCAGGCAGGTGCCCATCGCGTGCATGACGGCGGGCGAGACGTGGTTCTCGCTGGCGATCAGCTCGATGGTCGAGGCCTGGCGATCGGCCTCCTTGGCCAGAAGGTCGGCGACCTCCGGGTCCTGCCCGCGGATGAGTTCCAGAACCGAGCCGGTGATTGCGTCGTGGGCCATGCGGTGCAATGGTACGGCGGCCGGGGGGCCGGACGGCCGGGGGCGGCTCCGGGGCCGGGACCGGCGGGCGGGGTCGGCGACGGGGCGGTGAGGCGGGCGGGCGACAGAAAACTGTGTTTCCGATTCGTCCACCCCGGTGGTATTCTGTGGCGCACTCAAGGGGCCACCGGATGACGCAGCCGTCGAAGATCTGTGTGAGTTGCGGCGAGGACTGTTCGACCAAGCCGCGGACGAAGGACCGTTCCGGGCGGTATCTGTGCCGCGCGTGCTACGACGCGCGCCAGAGTTCGGTCGCGACGGCGGAGGCCGATCCGGAGCCGTTGGCGGTGGACTTCGGCGTTCAGCGGACGTGCCCGAACTGCGGGACGGTGCTGGCGCCGGACGTCGTGATGTGCATGTCGTGCGGATTCAACACGAAGACGGGGCGGGCGGTGTCGGTGATGGTGGCGGCGGAGCCGGTGGACGAGTTCGTCCCGCGCGACCGGTCGATCAAGAAATGCCGGCAGTGCGGGTATGACCTGGCGGGGATCAAGACCGCGCGCTGCCCCGAGTGCGGCCTGGTGAACATGCCGGTGACGAAGCGGGAGATTGAGCAGAAGGAATCGAGGGCGATCGGGCGGCGGGAATACACGAAGCCGATCATCATCTTCGCGGTAGCCTTCGGAATCTTTCTGGCGTTTGCCGCATCTCTCGGCGCGACGCGAAACTTCCTGGAGATCAGCCTGATCAAATACGGCGTGAATGTCCCGCTCGGGATGGCGGTGTACTTCGTCTGCTGCATGATGTGGATCGGGTTTGATGCGCCGTGGCGGCTGACGGCCCTGCGGCTTCTCGCGACCTACACCGTCGTTGACCTGGTCGCCATCTTCGCGTTCTTCATCCCCTTTCCTGCGGTGGGGCTCATCACGATCGCCGTGGCCACGGCGGCGATGATGGTGGAGCTGATGGACCTTGACTTCCAGGACGCCCTCATCGTGGCGGTTCTCACGATGCTGGCGCGGATCGTGCTTGGAATGGTGATCCTGGTCTATCTTCACAACGCCGGGCTCGCGTAGCGGCGGGCGGTCAGGCCGTCGCCAGCGGCACGACCATCGCCGCGGCCTGTTCGGGGCGGGGCGGCTTCCGGAGGTCGATCGGCAGATACACGCCTCGCTCGTGGTCGCTGTTGAGGACGATCGCGCAGGGCGGTACGAAGGCGACGCCGTTGTCGACGTGCTCGTGCCCGAGGATGAACATGTTGACGCCCCAGCGTTCGACGAGGTCTTCCATCTGTTCGGCGTCGTAGCCGCGGCCCCAGACCATGAGGTGTGCCGCGCCCTGGCGGGGCTCGTAGTCGTCGTCGGTCAGATCGCGGGTGAGCACCGTGGTATCGAAGCGCGACATCGCCCACGGCGCGGGGAGGCTGTGGGCGCAGAGGATGTCTCCCGCGGGCGTCTGGCAGCGCAGGGCGAGGGGCATCGAGCGGACGAAGGCGCGGACGGCCTCGTCGACGGAGGGCGCCGCGTCGCCGAAGGCTGCGGCGAGCGCCTCGTTGAACGCCTCGACGACCTTGACGCCGTCCTTGACGATGCCGGCCCCCACCATCTGCGAGAGTTCGTGGTTGGCCAGGAGGACGTGGACGTGATCCGGGTGGGCGCTATTGTGGGCGGCGACGCGTGCTCGGGCGCGGATGCTGAATTCCATGCCGTTGATATGGCGTCCGCCTTGTATTATATCGTGGAGGACGAGGTGGGCGGGGTCGGGGCCGCCGAGGCCGGCGGCCTCGACCAGCCGGGCGAGGTGGAGCGGGTTGTCGTGCAGGTCGCCGGTGGCGATGAGGCGGCCCGGGGGCTCGATCAGGTCGACGGACCCCTTCCGGCAGGCGGCCTGCGTGTTGGCGCGGGCTCCGTCGAGGAGCGTCCGGCGCACCGCTCCGGCGTCCTTGAGGTCGATGTCGAAGGGGTCGGGCATGGAACCACCGGGGAGCTTCGGGGCGCTCCCGCTCCTCGCTCTCTCAATCGACAGATTCAGGCCGCGGGCATCCCGTTATCGCGCCGGCGCTCGGACTCGGCCCTCAGAATGCCGTGGATGAGATTGAGCTTGTCGGCGACCATGTGCATCGACGCCGGGCGTTGGTCCGGGTTGACCTCGACGCACTGCATGATCAGTTCGGTGAGCTTGGGGTGGATGCGCGGGTTGACCTCGATGGCCGGGATCGGTTTTTCGATCATGTGGTCGTCGAGGGAGGTGGTGAGCGAGTCTTCCTTGGCCAGCGCGGTGGGGATGTGCCGGCGCGTCAGCGTCCAGTACATGGTCGCGCCGAGGTTGTAGACGTCGGTGCGGGGCGTGATGGCCCGGCGGTGGACCTGCTCGGGGGCGATGTAGTCGGGGGTGCCCTGGATCCGCTCCTTGACCGTGCCGATGCGGCAGGACTGGCCGAGGTCGATGATCTTCGCGATGTTCTTGTCGGTGACCATCACGTTGTTGGGCTTCATGTCCGCGTGGGCGTAGCCGCGGTCGTGCATGTGGGCCATGGCCTCGGCGATCTGGTGGAAGATGCCGACGGCCCGCTCGAAGGTGCGCGGCGGCTGGCGGTCCTCGCTGATCCCGTCGATGAACTCCATGACGAGGTACAGCTCCTTGACGGCCAGGAGGTTCGCCTTCTTCTTGATGAGGCGGTCGACCTTGCGGATGCTGGGGTGGTCCAGTTCCGAGGCGATGCGGAACTCGGCCTCGGCCTGGTCGAGGAAGCGCTGGTCCTTGGCGTCGTTCTTCTGAACGTGCTTGAGGGCCCAGATCTGCTTGTTCCGGGGGTCCTGGACGAGGTATATGACCGAGGCCGCTCCGCGTCCTATTTCGCGGAGGATCCGGTACCCTTCGACAAGATCACCGATCTTCTTCTCGTGCACCTTCCGGTCAACCCTTCGGGACCACCGTTCGCTGTTCAAGCCCCGGTGGCACGTGGCCTCACACTCGATCCCGCCCGCCCGCCGACAGCCGCCGCACGGCCTGCGTTCCGCGCCGCCGGCTCCATCGGCCGGCACCCGCCCGTGACCTCGCCACGACCCCTGCGAAGGACGCCCCGATGATAGCAAGCCACCGGCCGGTGTTGAAACAGACGCGCCGGCGGCCCTTCCCCGGGCGCGGCGAGGGCCGGTCCCCCTGAACACACCGAGGGATGTCGGCATGCCGGTCGTTCAATGGATATCGGAGAGTTGCTGGCGGAACGCCGCGGCCGGGAAGAACCGGCCGGGATCGTCGGCCTCCGCGAGATCGCTGTGCAGGTGGACGTGATCGGCGGGGATCCCGAACCGGTCCGAGAGCTCGCGCACCAGTTGCACCAGGCGCAGCACCTGAAGGTCCGTAAATGGGCGTCGGCGGCCGTCGCCGATCAGGCAGATTCCGATGGATGTCCGGTTGTACTCGTCCCCCCGCGGGCCGGCGACGTGCGCCCCGGGCACCTGCTCGAGCCACCGGTAGCCGACGTGAAGGTCGCCATCACCGATGCCGCTGCCGTTGCCGATGACGAAATGGTGACCGAGGCCGGTCAGGCCCTGCGCCCGGTGACGCTCGCCGAGGCTGGCGGGCGTCTCGTGCAGCGACGCGCTGTGATGGACGACGATCGAGATCCAGCGCTTCGTGTCCAGCGCGGTCCGCGTCGAGAACGCCGCCTCGATCGACGAGGGGCCCGCCGCGGAGACGAGGGCCGGGAGCGCCAGGCCGTCGAGGCGCGGCATCGGGCCGCTCTGCAGCGCCCACAGGGTTCCGCCGACGCAGGTCATCGCGCCGACGAGCGCGAGCCAGACGGCTCCGCTCCGCCGGCTTTCGGACGACGGCTGCTTTTTGGTTGTTCCGCGGCGTGTTCTGCTCATCCCGGTCAACGTCCTTGTCTGACCGAACCGTTCGGCCGCCGCGCCTGGCAGCCTTCGTACTCTCCCCCATCGGACAATGCGTCGATTGCACTTTCAAAAGGACGCGATGGAGCGCGAGGAGCGGCGCTACTCCTTGCTGAGGAGTCGGCCGCGCAAGTTGGGCACGCGTCGTCCGAACTCGTCTTCGTAGTACGCCTCCGACCACTGATTCCGCAGCGAATCGTGCCGGTCGTACTGCGATCGCTCGCCCTTCATATCCAGCGGCGATGTCTGGCAGCCGACGGCCAGCAGCGCTCCGCCGATGATCAGCGCGAGCGACGTGATGTTGTGCGCTCTTCGCCTGGTGTCGGGGTGCATGTGCATCGCGATCATTCTAATCCGCCGGCGCTCCGGGCAACAAGATGACGAAGGCCTGGCATCCTGACCCACCATCGGTTGTGGTCGGATCACCCTCACCCACCGGTCCGTCGGGTCAGGCGTCCGGCGTCATCAACCCCCAGTTCGCCGCGCTCCCGAAGCTGACGCAGCCCCTCGTAGACGACGGCGCAGACCGCCGTGGCGACGTTGAGCGAACGCTCGCCGGGCGACATGGGGATCACGAGCTGCCGCTCGGGATGGCGGTCGAGGACGGAAGGCGGAAGACCGGCGGTTTCCTTGCCAAAGACCAGGTGATCCCCTGCCTTGAACCGAACATCGAAGTAGGGGCGGGTCGCCTTGGTCGTGAAGAGCCAGAGCGAGCCCGGCCGCTCGGCCTGCAGGTACCCCTCCCACGATTCATGCTCGCGCACAATCAGCCGGGGCCAGTAGTCCAGCCCGGCCCTTCGGCAGGCCTTTTCATCGGTATCGAACCCGAGGGGGCCGACCAGGTGCAGGGCCGTCCCCGTGGCGACGCACGTGCGACCGATGTTCCCCGTGTTGTTGGGAATCTCGGGCTCGTGCAGAACGACATGGAACAGGGGCGACTCGTGCGTCCCGGATGTTCCCGACGGGGCGTTCATTACCGGCGCTGCGTTTCGATGAACTGGCGGTCGGCCTTCCGGCGTGCGGCGACGCCCGGGTCGGCCGCCATGACTCCGTCGACGTAGGCCTGGAACGAGTTGTCCAGGACCGAGCCGATGTAGCGGATGACGCCGTCCGAACTCGCGATGATGACTCGCGGCTGAACGATCGCCGTGCCGCCAGCGCTGTTGCTGTTCGGCTGGGACAGCCAGGCCGTTGCCCCGAAGTCCGCCGCGAGCGCGTGCTTGTAGTGACGCGAACGCAGGAAGGTCTCGAGCTTGCGGGCGAGGCGTTCCTGGCTCTCGTCCTGCTGGCCGGATTGCTGCTGCTGCTGGATGTTGCGCAGCGGCGTGACGGCGCCGATGACGGCGAGGTCGCGGATGTGGTTCTGCTGCAGCCGGTCCATCCGCTC
>CAZMPE010000039.1:5715-12306 GCA_964567955.1 uncultured Phycisphaeraceae bacterium
TCGCGGATATCGGGGTGCCACATGTAGACGACGATGACGCGGCCGGCGACTTCCGGTTCGGCGGGCTGCCAGGCTTCCGGCGAAAGGTTCAGCCGCGCTTCGATCGGGTTGCCATTGGTGTCCACCAGGCCGACGGAACGGCCGTATTCCGGGGTGATCTTGGGCCAGGGGGCGTCTTCGTACGCCGCGGCATCGGGCGGGAAGTAACCCGGGGGCACCGGCGGGAGCGTGTCCAGCTCGATCTCCGTCCGGATCCCGGTGCTGCGGAGCGCCTGGAGGCGGGCCTGCTCCGCCTGCTCGAGCTGGAGGCGGGGGAAGTCCTTGGCGCCTTGAGGCGTTTCCACGATCACCTTCGAGAGCGCCTCGTCCACCGAACCGGTGGTGATGTCCGCGTAGCGCAGATTGCCGGCGCGATCGATGACGTAGAAGTCGGGGTCCTGGTCGACGTCGAGCGCCCTTCGGAACTCGCCCTTCGCGTCGTGGGCGAAGGGGAAGGTGATGCCCCTGCTCTTGGCGGTCGTGGCGGCCTGGTCCCACCCTTCCGCGTTGTGCACGCCGACAACGACCAGCCCCTGACCCTTGTACTTGTCGGCGGCCTTCTGAGCCACGCTCAGGCCCTGCGAGATTGATGCCGGGTACCAGCTGGCCCAGGTGCAGATCAGCACGACCGAGCCGCTCGTCTTGACGGGGTCGAGGGGATCACCACCGGTCCAGTCGGACAGCGAGGCCCACAGTTCGGACGGGAAGGGCTTGAGCTCCATGGCGTCGAGGGCCGCGCGACGGCTGCCCGCACCCTCTCGAACGACGTCGGCCATCGCCGGGAGCGCGAACACGGCGGCGAGGGCGAGGGAGGTCTTCAGCGTGCGCATGGGCAGTCTCCACCAGGAAGGTCACGAAACTCGCTCGGAAACGGGGGCGAACACCCCATCTTCATTCTACCACGACGGCCCGGCGGGGTGGCGGGTTCGCCCCGGTCGGGACGTTTCCCAGCCGATGCAGGGCTATCGCTGCGGCAACCGACACGTTGAGGGAATCAACACCCGGCGCGAGGGGGATACGGACGCTGCGGTCCGCCAGTTCCAGGGCGCCGGCGCTCAGGCCTTCGCCCTCGGCTCCGAGGAGCATCGCGATCCGGCCCGGGCCGGTCTGGACACGATCGATCGGCTCGGCCCCGGGAGAGGGCGTCAACGCGATCACTTCGAATCCTGCCGCCCGGACCGACTTGAGACCGAAGGGCCAGTCGTGCGCGCGTGCGAACGGCACCGTGAGCGCCCGGCCCATCGAGACGCGGATCGACTTGCGATAGAGCGGGTCACAGCAGCCGGGGCTGAGCAGGACCGCCGCGCCCGGCGCCAGGGCCGCCACGCTGCGGAAGATTCCGCCGACGTTGTCGTGGTTCGACAGGTTCTCGAGCATGACGAGCGTGCGGCTCGTGGCGATCAGCGATTCGGGGGAGTGCTCGGGTCCGCGATCACCGATGGCGAGGATGCCGCGGTGGATGTTGAATCCGACGAGGCGGTTCATCAGCGGCTGCTCGACGACATAGACCGGCGTGCCCGGTTCAAGAGCCTCGAGCGCGTCGGCGACGGTCTCGAGCCGGCGCGGGGTGACCAGCACGGAGCGCACGCGGTAGGGCGAGGCGACAAGGACGCGGACGACGCCCTCGCCCTCGGCGATGAAGTGTCCGGCCTGGCGCCCGAGTCGGTCGATGCGGCGTTCGGCGTCGCGCAGGCCCGCGTAGACCGCGACCCTGGGGTCGGACCAATCGTCGATCATCACGGGATGCAGCGGTGCGGCCGCCATGGTCGATGGTAGGGTGAACGTCGGCGGCCCGGTCCCCTTCTCCCGGGGCGGGCGCGGGCCCGGGGCGATCGATGGACTGGTGGCAGGCTGTCATTCTGGGGCTGGTCGAGGGGATCACCGAGTACCTGCCGATCAGTTCGACGGGGCACCTGATCATCGCCTCGGCGCTGATGGGGCTCGACGAGCCCGGCGTGAAGCCCGCGATCGACGCCTTCAACATCGTGATCCAAGGGGGCGCGATCCTCGCGGTGGTCGGCCTGTACTGGTCGCGGGTGCGTCAGATGATCATGGGCGTGGTCGGGCGCGACGCGGCGGGCCTGCGGCTGGCGATCAGCCTGATCATCGCGTTCATCCCCGCGGCCGCGCTCGGGCTGCTGCTCGACGACTGGATCGAGGCGCGGCTGTTCTATGTCGGGCCGGTGGCCGGCGCGCTGGTTGTCGGGGCCGTTTACATGATGTGGGTGGACCGCTGGTCCTTGAGGCACCGTCCGGATCCGGCGCCGCAGATCACCGACCTCCGTCCGCACCAGGCCCTCGTCATTGGACTGCTCCAGTGCATCGCGATGTGGCCGGGGACGAGCCGGTCGATGATGACGATCTCCGGCGGGATGATCGCGGGGCTGCGGCCGGCCCAGGCCGCGGAGTTCAGCTTCCTGCTCGGGGTGGTGACGCTGGGCGCGGCGACGGGGTACAAGGCGGTGAAGAGCGCCGACGACCTCGCCCGCCTCGGTGCCGTGCCGATCGTGATCGGGCTGGTCGTCGCGACGGTCTCTGCCGCGGCGGCGGTGAAGTGGCTCGTCTCGTTCCTGAACCGTCACGGGCTGACGCCGTTCGGGTGGTACCGGATCGTGCTGGCGGCGGTCCTGCTGGCGTTGTGGGGGGCGGGGCTGGTGCGCATCGCGCCGTGACGACGGTGTGTACGCTTGAGCCCGTGAAGACGTCGTACCCCAAAGAGAAGATCAGGGTCGTGCTGCTCGAGGGCATCAGCCCGCGCGCGAAGGAACGGTTCGAGGACGAGGGCTTCCGGGTCGAGACCTCGGGCAAGGCGCTTTCGGGCGAGGCCCTTGTGAAGGCCGCGGCGTCGGCGCATCTGCTGGGCGTGCGGTCGAAGACTCAGGTGACGGCCGGGGTGCTCGCCGGCGCGCCGAAGCTTCTGGCGGTCGGGTGCTTCTGCATCGGGACCAACCAGGTGGACCTGCCCGACGCGTGCGGTCGCGGCGTGCCGGTGTTCAACTCGCCGTTTTCCAACACGCGGAGCGTGGCGGAACTGACGATCGCGGAGGTGGTCGCGCTCTTCCGCGGCATGTTCCAGAAGAGCGCTCGGCTGCACGCCGGGGTCTGGGACAAGTCCGCCGCGGGGGCTCGAGAGGTCCGCGGCAAGACGCTGGGGATCGTCGGGTACGGGCACATCGGCTCGCAGGTGTCGGTGCTGGCCGAGGCGCTGGGGATGCGGGTCGTGTTCTTTGACGTCGTTCCGAAGATGCCGCTGGGCAACGCGCGGGCGAAGAAGTCGCTCGAGGACCTGCTGGGAGAGAGCGACGCCGTGACGCTGCACGTGCCGGCGACGAAGCAGACGGACCGCATGATCGGCGCGGCTCAGCTCAAGGCGATGAAGGCGGGATCGTTCCTGATCAACAACGCACGCGGCGGGGTCGTGGACGTCGGCGCGCTCGCCGCGGCGCTCAAGGGCCGGCGCGTCGCGGGGGCCGCGCTCGACGTCTTTCCGTCCGAGCCGGCGGGGTCGGACGAGAGGTTCTCCAGCGAGTTGTGCGGCATGGAGAACGTGATCCTGACGCCGCACATCGGCGGGAGCACGGAGGAAGCGCAGGAGGCGATCGCGGAGGACGTGGCGGCGAAGCTGACGCGGTTCGTCAACAACGGTTCGACGACCGGCGCGGTGAACGTGCCGGAAGTCGAACTGCCGGAGCAGGGGGAGCGCGGGGCGCTCGCCGCGTCGAAGGGCGAAGCCGCGACGGACCGGCGGCACCATCGCATTCTGCACTTTCACCGGAATGTGCCGGGAGTGTTGAGCAAGATGCACGCGGTGATCGCCGAGCGGAACGTCAATATCGTCGCCGAGTACCTGCAGACGAACCGCGATGTGGGCTATGTCGTCCTGGACGTCGACCCGAAGCAGGGCGAACGCGTGCTCGAGGGGCTCCGGTCGATCCCGGAGACGATCCGCGTGCGGATGCTGTGGTAGCAGGGCCGCTTGTCAAACATCCACGAGCACGCGGATCTGCTCCGGGTCGGCCGCGGCCTGCAGCGCGGCGACGCCGTCCTTGAGCTTGGCGCGGCGCGTGATGAGGCTGACGACGTCGATCTCGCGCCGGGTGAGCATGGCCAGCGCATCGGGGATCGAGCCCGAGCGGGCGCCGATCAACTCCACCTCGTTCTCTACCGCGGCGCCGAGGTCCGCGCCGGTGATCGGGCGCGTCAGCACGATCTTGCCGCGCGGCCGGACGAGCTGCATCGCCGTCGCCAGTCCCTGGGCCGTGCCCGTGCAGTCGACGACCACCGCCTGGTCCTGGCGGCGTCCGGCCTCGTCGACGTGCCGGTGGCGGATGCCCGCGATCCCCCACTTCTCGCAGAGGCTGAGGCGCGCGGGGTGCGAACCCAGCAGGCGGACGGTCGCGTTGAGTCGCGCGAGCACCTGGGCCGCGAGCAGCCCCTCGGCGCTGTCGCCGAGCACCGTGACGAAGGGCTTGCCCTCGATGCGGACGACCTGCGCGGCGTGCAGGGCGTCGGCGACGGGGACCGCGAAGACCGCGTGATCGTCGTCGAGCCCGGCGGGAACTTCGAACAGGTTGGCGATCGGCAGACGGAACCGCTCGGCGAGGCAACCCTCGGTACCGGGCCGGCCGAGCGCGCGCCGCGTGCGGCAATGGGCGGAGAGGCCCGCGCGGCAGAGGTCGCAGGCGCCGCAGATCATCATCGGCGATCCCGTGACGCGCTTGCCCTCGAGTCGCTGGCGGTCTGCTTTGGTGGCGCTGTCGGCCAGGCGCTCGACGACACCGACGAACTCCGACCCGGGCGTGAACGCGGGTGAGCCCTTCTGGCGGAGCGCTTCAAGATCCGCGAGCGAGATGCCCACGCGGATCGGGCGGATGAGGGCCTCGCCGGGCGAGGGGGCCGGATCCGCGGCGCGGGGGTCGAGCGTCGGGCTGGTTCCGTCGAATCGGAGTGCTCGCAATCGCGTTTTCCGTGCCTCGCGGCGGGGTTTGGCCTACGGCGCCGGGGGCTCGGTGCGCGGCAGACCGGCGGGCGGGCCCGCGACCTCGTTGGGCGGCGGCGACACGAAGGGGAGGTATTCGAACCAGGCCTTGTCGCGCTGGAACGCGGGGTAGAGGTAGAGCGAGCGGGCGGCGAACAGCTCGCGCGAGGAGTTGCGCCACTCCACCCACGAGGCGTGATCGAGTCCGAAGTCGTTGCCGGTGAGTGTCCGCAGCGAGGTGAGCGCGGACTTGTTGACCGCGAGGCTCTCGTCAAGGAGCGCGGCGATGAGCCCGTCGATGACCTTGCCCTGGGCGTACTGGCCGAGGGCCGCGGCGGCCTCGACGCGGACTTCCGGCTCGGCCTCCGAGACACCGGCGCGGACGGCGCCGGGTTCACGGATCGCGGCCAGGAGCGGGTCGACGGCGATCGGATTGTGCAGGCGCTGCAGCCCGCGCGCAGATTCCACACGGACGACCTTGTCGGGGTCCGAGAGGCCGTTGATGAGGATCGGCACGTGGCGGGGCTCGCCGTGGTTGGCCAGGCCCCGGATCGCCGCGGCGCGGACGCTGGGGTCCTCGTCGTCCGCGTTGTCCTCGAAGAGGGCGATGTAGGCGGGCTCGGAGGCGAAGAAGGCGCTCGCGAGTCCGAACGTGCCCACGTAACGGGCGTTCGGGTCGTACGGGTCCATGGCCATGGCGGCCAGTTCGCTCGGAGTGGGGCCGGTTGTCCGCACGAGGTCGAGCAGGCCCTTGGCGCCCCGGCCCCGCTCCCGGTCGACGCCACAGCCGCCGATGGCCGCCAGAAGGCAGGCGGCCAGAGCCCAAGAGAAGTATGCGGCGGACCGCCGTGTCATCACCCGGAGTATATCGGTTTGGCCGTCGCCGCCGGAACAGGAGCCCCTGTCCCGCGATTACGGGGCCGGCTGCGCGTGGGCTGAAAACACCCCCGCTGCGCGGGGCGATCTAGTAGACCGTCTCGCCTTCCTGCTGCTCGCGGATGGACAGCGGCGGGGAGAGGATCTCGCGCATCAAGAGAGCGCGGCGCCAGTCGGGGCCGCTCTTCGGGCTGGTGTTGCCCTGAGCGAAGGCGGCGCGGACCGGCTCAGGCGTCGCTTCGGGCGTTGACTCCTCCAAGAGCCGGTAGGAGGTCTCGGGCTCTTGAGCGGGCGTCATCTTTGCCGGGCTCGGCGCCGGCCTGGGCGCTGCCCGCTTGGGGCGGCCGCCCGGGCCCTGTCGCGCCGGGCGTGCCGGTGAGCCGGGGCGTGATCCTTGCGTGGGGATCCGCTTCACCAGGATCGGCCCCGACATTCCGGGGATCTGGATCATGACGCCCTGCGTCCCCGCCGCCGGACCGACCGCGGGCTGGGACTGGCCCTTGCGTTGCGCGGCGCGTCGGCGCAGCTCCTGGAGTTGCGCCTCGCGGCGCGCCGCCATCTGGGCTTCCATCGACGGGTCCGGGCCCGACATCATCTCCTCGAGTCCGGGGTCGCGACCGGTCCTGAGCCGTTCGAGCTCACGCCGTTCGCGATTCGCCGACGCCTGCTTGCGGGCCGCCTGCTCGGCGAGCTTCCGG
>CAZMPE010000040.1:0-11945 GCA_964567955.1 uncultured Phycisphaeraceae bacterium
GGAGGGAGGCGACGCTGACGCCGGCGCAGCTCGCGATCGTCGCGCAACGCAACGAAGTGAACTTCATCGACCCCTGGCTCGGCCCGGGCGGCACCGACATGGACATCATCCGCCAGCTCGGCGGGGCCGTGCCCATCCTGTCGACCGCCGGGTTCCTTGGTGAGGGCGTGCGGGGTGAGATCTTCGACACCGGTGTGGTGCCGAACCACCAGCAGTGGAACGGGCAGGTTCCGCTCACGCACCTGGCGACCACGGTCGGGAACCACGGCAACGCGTGCTACGGGATCAACTTCGCGACCGGGACCGGGAACGCCCTCGCGACCGGGCTCAACCCGAACCGCGAGCAGGGGATCGTCTGCTTCTACACGTCGGTCACGCAGTTCGGCGGGGCGACGACCCGGCTGACGGCGAACACCCAGGCGGTGGACCCGGGCGGCCCGTTCCGCTCGTGCTACCAGACGAGTTCCGTCGGCAGCCCGCAGATCAGCACCTACTCGACGATCTCGGCCGAGACGGACGACTACCTCTTCAAGGTCGACTACCTCAGCTGCCAGAGCCAGAGCAACACGGGCAGCACCGCGTCGCGCCCGCAGGCGTGGGCCAAGAACATGATGTCCGTCGGCGGCATCGACCACAAGAACACGCTCCCCAAGGCCGACGACACATCGTCGGGCGCCAGCTTCGGGCCGGCCTCGGACGGCCGGCAGAAGCCCGATCTGGCCCATAGCTACCTTCAGGTCTTCACGACGTACTCGACGTCCCCGACCGGGTACGGCCAGTTCAGCGGCACGTCGAGCGCCACGCCGATCACCGCCGGGCACTTCGGCCTGCTCCACCAGATGTGGCACGAGGGTGTCTGGAGCGGGCACGGCGGCGGCGCGTCGGTCTTCGACAGCCGTCCGAAGTCGACGACCGCCAAGGCGCTCATGATCAACAACGCCTACCGCTACCCGCTCACACAGGGCAACCTGACCCGTGTGCGCCAGGGCTGGGGCATGGCCGATGTCGGCGCCATGTACGAGATCCGCGTCAAGACGTTCATCGTGAACGAGAGCGACGCCCTCACGCCCCTGGCCTCCAAGGCGTACAACATCCTCGTCCAGGCCGGCGAGCCGGAACTCCGCTGCACGATGGTCTACCTCGATCCGCAGGGCAACCCCGCGGTCCAGAGCCAGCACCGCATCAACAACCTCGACATGAAGGTCACGTCACCGACGGGGACCGTCTACTACGGCAACAACGGCCTGAGCACGCCGAACACCCCGGCGGGGTCCCAGACCAACTACTCCACGCCCGGCGGCAATCCGGACACGAAGAACACGGTCGAGAACGTCTTTATCCAGAACCCCGCAAAGGGGCTGTGGACCGTCGAGATCATCGGGACCGAAATCGTGCAGGACGCACGCCTGGAAACCCCCGAGATCGACGCCGACTTCGCGCTCGTCGTCACCGGCGGCAACCCCTTCAACGGCTGCTACCCCGACTGCAACGGCGACACCCTGCTCAACATCCACGACTACGGGTGCTTCCAGAACCGCTTCGCGCTCAGCGATCCGTGGGCCGATTGCGACGGCGACGGCCTGCTCAACCTCGCGGACTTCACGTGCTACGTCTCCAAGTTCAAGGTCGGCTGCCCGTAGCCGTTCTCGGACGGAGCAGAAGGTCATCAACCCGGGCCGCGCCCGCTTCCGGTGGGCGCGGCCCGGTCATCTGACCGGCGGCCGTTCAGCCCGCGAGCCCCTGTTCATGCGGGATCCCGGCCGAATCCCGAAATGGTCTTGTGGGGCCCGCGAGGACTGGTAAACTGGAACCGGCGGGCCAGGTGGTGGCCGCCGGCATCGTTGATTCCGTGCTCCTTCGCGAAAGGAAGGTCGGTATGCGCTCATCTACGCTTCGGCGCGGCAGCCTCGCCATCGTGCTCGCGATCAACGCAGGGCTGGTCGGGTCCGCATGGGGATCCACCGGAGCGCCGGTGGTGACCCGGGCCGGCGACGGGTACCGCCTCGCCCTGCCGAGCGGAACGACAGTGCACGTCGCGGGCACCGAGATCATGGACGCACGCGCGATCCAGGCCGGCGACGCGACCCTGGTGCTGTGGAACGAGCGGATCGACGGCGGCGTGCGCCCGATGTACGCGATCAGTCTCGACGGCCGGCGCGTCAACATCGTGCAGCCGGCGCGCCGGTCGATCCTCCTGAGGTACGCCTCGTTCGATCCGGTGGCCGGAGCGCCCGCGGTGCCCGCGTCGCTCGGCGCGAACACGGACAACGAGCTGTTCATCGTGCAGTACGAGGTCCCGCCGCTCCCGGCCATGCAGGACGCCGTGCGCGGGCTCGGCGGCGTGATCGAGCGATACCTGCCCGAATCATCCCAGGTGGTCAGGATGTCCGCCGCCGCACGCGAGCAGGTCGCCGACCTGCCGTACGTGCGCTGGGTCGGCGCGTACCACCCGGCCTACCGCCTCGACCCCGTCATCCTGAACGCACTGAACGGCGCCACGCCGGAAAACGCCCCCGCGAGATACTCCATCGAGTGCATGCGCAGCGGCCCCGAGCAGCAGCAGGCCGTCGCGGCACGCGTCCGGGCTCTGGGCGGCCGCGTCAACGTCCTGACGCCCGACGGCTCGCGGATGGAGGCGACGCTGACGCCCGCGGCCCTTCTGGCCGTCGTGGCCATGAACGAAGTCAACTTCATCGACCCGTGGGGCGGACCGGGCGGCACGGATATGGACATCGCACGCCAGATCGGCGGCGCGGTGCCCATCCTCTCCAACGCGGGCTTCACCGGCCAGGGCGTCCGCGGCGAGATCTACGACACCGAGGTCCGCGTCTCGCACGACGCGTTCCAGAGCCCCGCGCCGCTCCTGCACGGAGGGAGCCCGGGCAACCCCGGCGCTCTGCACGGCAGCAGCTGCTACGGGATCAACTTCGCCAACTGGGGAGCGCAGCCCGCGGCGACCGGCATGCTGCCCAGCCGCGAGCAGGGCATCTTCTATTACTACGCGCTGTCCACCCAGTTCGGCGGCACGGTCAGCCGGCTGACGGCGAACCAGGAACTGGTGAGCCCGACGGGACCGTACAAGGCGGTCTTCCAGACCAGCAGCGTGGGCAACACGCAGGTGACGGCCTACACGACGATCTCGGCCGAGGTGGACGATTACCTCCTCAAGACCGATCTGCTCAGCTGCCAGAGCCAGAGCAACACGGGCAACATGAACTCGCGCCCGCAGGCGTGGGCCAAGAACATCGTGTCGGTCGGCGGCGTGAATCACAACAACACGCTCACCCGGACCGATGACGCGTGGAGTTCCGCGAGCTTCGGCCCCGCTGCCGACGGGCGCGTGAAGCCCGACCTGACGCACTTCTACGAGAACATCTTCACCACCAGCGGGTCGAGCAACACCGCGACGACGCAGTTCGGCGGCACGTCCGGGGCCACGCCGATCACGGCGGGCCACTTCGGACTGCTCTTCCAGATGTGGCACCAGGCCGCGTGGAGCGGCTTCGGCGGGGGCGGATCCGTCTTCGCGTCGCGCCCGAAGATGATGACGGCCAAGGCCATGATGATCAACACCGCCTACCGCTACAACTGGCTGGCGGGCGGTGCGAACGGCAACCTCAACCGCACGAAGCAGGGATGGGGCATGGCCGACGTCGGCGCGCTGTACAACCTGCGCAACCAGACGTTCATCGTCAACGAGTCGGACGTGCTCACGCCGCTGGGCGTGAAGATCTACGACATGGCGGTCGCCCCGGGGACTCCGGCGCTCAACGTCACCATGGCGTTCGCGGATCCCAAGGGCAACCCGGCGTCGACCGTCGCACGCATCAACGACCTGTCTCTGAAGGTGACGTCGCCGGGCGGGACGGTCTACCACGGCAACAACGGCCTCACCGCAGGCAACTTCTCGACCTCGGGCGGAAACCCGAACAACGTCGACACCGTCGAGAACGTCTTCATCCAGAACCCGGCCGCCGGAATGTGGAAAGTCGAGGTGACCGCGGTCGAACTGGTCGAGGATGCGCGCCTCGAGACCCCGGCCCTCGACGCGGACTTCGCCCTCGTCGCGTCGTCGGTCCTGGTGCAGTCCCCGATCACGATCCAGATCCCGGCCGGCGCGCCGAAGGTGCTGATCCCCGGCGAGCAGACCCCGATCGATCTGCTCATCTCGACCGGTTCGCAAGTCCCGGTGCCGTCCACCGCCAAACTGCACTACCGCTACTTCGGCACGGGCGCCTTTACCGTCGTGCCGCTGACGCACTGGGGCGGGATCAACTACACCGCCTTCATGCCGCCCGCGCCCTGCGGCGCCACTCCCGAGTTCTACTTCAGCGTCATCGACGGCGGCGGAACCACGTCGTACCTGCCGATCGCCGCGCCCGCCACCGTCTTCACCGCGCTGCTCGGCCAGAGCGTCCCCGTCTTCTCCGACAACTTCGAGACCAACAAGGGCTGGACCGTCGAGAACATGTTCGTGCAGTCCGGCGCGTGGGAGCGCGGCGTCCCCGCGGGCAACGGGACGGCCGGCGACCCGATCGCCGATTACGACGGCTCGGGCAAGTGCTTCGTGACCGGTCTGGCGGCGGACCTGGATGTCGACGGCGGGCCCACGGTCTTGACCTCGCCCATCCTCAATCTCTCGGTGGTGTCCAGCGCCGACATTTCCTTCGCCCGCTGGATGTACACCAACGATCCGACCGGCCAGGACGATCTCCGCATCGAGATCTCCAACAACAACGGCGCGACTTGGACGCTGGTGGAGTCGGCGGGCGGCGCAATCGCCAACTGGCAACTTAGGCAGTTTGCGGTCGAGCAGTTCGTGGCCCCGACCGCGCAAGTGCGCGTGCGGCTCTCGATCAAGGATGATCCAAACAACTCGCTTACAGAAGCGGGACTGGACGCGTTCAAGATCTCGTCGTTCACATGCCTCGGCAACTGCTACGCCGACTGCAACGCGGACGGGATTCGGAATATCGCCGATTTCGGCTGCTTCCAGACCCGGTTCGCCCTGCGCGACATCTACGCGGACTGCAACAACGATCTGAACCTCAACATCGCCGACTTTGGGTGCTTCCAGACCAAGTTCGCGCTGGGCTGCCCCTAGGAACAACACCCGGACAGATCGCGAGCAGACCGCGGGGCACCGGAAGAATTCTCTTGCGGAGCCGCGCGCGCGCTAGTAGGCTCGATATCCAGCGGGAGGTTGTCGCCCCCATTTCTGTTGCAGGCGCACACGCCGACCGTGGGTTGGTCCTTGTTGTTCGGCGGAGACCCGAACATTCGTTGGCCGTCGGTGGGAACAGACGGCACTGGATCGTTTCGATCGGCGGCGCTCGATGGCGCTGCCGGGTTTTGTTGCTTGGTCGTATTTCTTCACTGTTTCTGGATTAAAGGAGTGCTGCTATGCGAGGGATGAAGACCGCTCTTGTTGTTGCTCTTGGTACGGGTCTGTGCGCGTCGATGGCGATGGCCCACCCGAATCCCAAGCTGTGGAATGGAAAGGCCACCAAGGCCGCGCGCGCGACTCACACCTACGGCCCGATGGACGGCGTCCCCTATACCGACAACTTCGATACGTACGCCGCCGGCTCGGGCCTGATCGGCCAGGGCGGCTGGCAGGGCTGGGCGGGCACGGTGCCGGCGCCCGAGGGTTATGTGGTGAACAACCAGTCCGCGACCGCGCCGAACTCCCTGCGCCTCCGACTGGCCAACCCGATCCTCAACACGCAGAACACCGACGTGGTGCAGGTGCACGCCATCGCCGGCGGCAAGTGGATCTACTCCGCGATGACCTACTCCCCGACCGGCGCGACCGGCACGGCCTACTTCATCCTCCTGCACACCTACCCCGCGTTCGCCTGGTCGCTCGACATGGCGCTCAACCAGAGCACCAACATGGTCAGCACGCTTGAGCTGCCCGGCCCCGGCGGCGCCGCGACGCCCCAGCCGATCGTCCGCGATCAGTGGATCCCGGTCCGGGCCGAGATCGATCTCGACGCCTTTACGCTCAGCGTCTTCTACAACAACCAGCCCGTCACGACGAACATCGTGTGGGGCACGGGCACCATCAACACGCTCCAGTGCCTGGACCTCTACAGCGACAGCACCGATGAGTTCTACTACGACAACATCAAGCTCGCCAAGAACTGCTACCCGGACTGCAACGGCGACGGCAACCTGAACATCGCCGACTTCGGCTGCTTCCAGACCGCGTTCGCGACGGGGAACATGTACGCCGACTGCAACGGCGACGGCAACCTCAACCTCGCCGACTTCGGCTGCTTCCAGACCAAGTTCGCGATCGGCTGCCCGTAACAGCGCCGGTCGGACGAAGATGACCGATCCAGGGCCGCGGGACACGGGTTCCGCGGCCCTTTTTCATCCGTCGGTTGTGAAGGAGACGCCGCGCTACCGGGCACGCTCGACGACCACGGGCACGCTCGCCCACGGCGCCCAGTTCGCCGGCGGCTGGGTCCACCAGAGGACCGCCGCGGGGTTGACGACCGGAACGGTGTCGGGCAGCGGGTCGGCCAGCGCCTCGAATCGCGCCTGCTGGTTCGTGCCCTCGGTCAGGGTCGCGAGGATCGCGCCGAGGGCCTGCGAATCGAGCCTGGACTGGACAAGGAACAGGCCGTCCATGGGCTCGCGCACGACCGGGGGCATCGGCGGCAGCGCCGGCCGGACGAGGATCGAGGGGACGCTCTCGGCGAACCCGCGATCCGAAGTCGCCAGCACCGGGCGCGACTCCGCGGGCGCGTAGGGAACACGCGACGGAGACTCGCGCTCCGACGTCAGCGCCGTGTGCACCGACTGCGGCACCTCGGTCTCGAGCCGCCACGCCGTGACGCCCGAGCCCGGGCGGGCCAGCCGATCGGAGATCTGAGAAAGACGCGCCATCGCGCGCCCGGTGTCCAGTGCCCGCACCCGGATGACAAGGCGGTGCTCCCGCGCCAGCCGAACGGCGGCCGCGGCGTCGATGGCGGCGGGCGGCAGGTCGGCCTCCGGATCGGTCATGGCGATCCTCGTCGGCTCGGTCTCGGGAACGGCCGTGTCGAGCGCGCTCTCGCCCGATGCCACCGTGGTGGCGGCGCCGAGTTCCGGATCGGGCTCCTCGGCCCGCATCGCCATGGACAGCTCTTCAGGCACGTTGCCGCTCGACGCGATCGGTCCGATCGGCGACGTCGGATCCGACGAGCGGAGAACGACGTTGGTCGTGATCCACGTGCCGGTACCCGCGACGATCAGGATCGCGGCGGCGGCGGCGAGCCGGCGGCCCGTGCGGTCGCCGAGGAACGCGTCGAGAATCGAACGGCGCACGGGGCTCACGATCGTCCGCGGCGGCACGCTGTCGACCAGCGGGCCAGCCTCGAGTTCGAGCAGCATCTGGCGCTCGAACCGCGACTCCAGCGCGGCCTGAACGGACTCCAGGACAAACGCCGGGCACGGCTCATCGGCGATCGAGGCCAGCGCGGCCCGATCCGACTGCATGTCGCGGAGCTTGCCGGCAAGCGCCGGGTTGGCGTCGATGGCCCTGGCGATGGCGTCGGCCACCTCCGGCGCGAGGCGCTCACCCTCGACGTAGGCGAGGAGATCGCTCTCGTCGGGCCGGGCGGGATCGGGGTTGGTCGGTCGTTCGGGCATGGGTTACAGGGCGGAATCAGGGGCCCGGCCTTCGGCGCCGGGCCGATCCATCAGTTCAAGCGTCTCCCGCAGGGCCTCGCGGGCCCGGAAGAGCCGGCTCTTGACCGTGCCGACCGGGAGCGAGAGGACCTCGGCGATCTGTTCGTATTCCAAGCCGCGGCAGTCTCTGAGCACAAGAATTGCACGATGCTCGGGGGCCACCCGGAGCAGCGCCGCCGACACGCGCCGGCGGAGTTCCTCCCGTTCGACGCGGTCCCCCGGCGCTTGTTCCCTGTCGTCGGCCATCCGGGACCGGATCGCCGTCGGAGAACCGGACATGTTCGGGTTGTGCTCGGCCGAACGGGAGGGGGCGTCGAGGCTGACCGTCCGACGCACCTTCTCGGACCGCAGGCGCGAGATGCAGACGTTCATCGTGACCCGGATGATCCAGGTCGAGAGTTTCGCGCGTCCGTCGTACGAGCCGATCCCCTCGATGATCTTGATCATCGCGTCCTGCGTGAGGTCCGCCGCGAGATCGCGGTCGCGGACCATGCGCATGCACACCCCGAAGAGGCGGTCCTGGTAGCGGGTGAGCAGGGGCCCGACCGCCGCGGCGTCACCCCGCTGGATCGCGCGCACGAGGGCCAGCTCCTTCGCGTCGTTCTCGCCGGTCGTTCTCGCCTGCACGGGTCGGTCCACAGCCGCGAGTGTATGAGGGCGGCGTGGGGAACGCCCCCGGCCTAGGCTGTACCGATGAGCGTCGGCTCGCACGACACCTTCGTCTCGGCGCTGGCCCAGCGCAACGCCTCCAAGGAGATGCAGGCGATCTGGTCGGCCCGCCGGCGGTACACCACCTGGCGGCGCATCTGGCTGGCGGTGGCCGAGGCCCAGCACGAGACGGGGCTGCCCATCACCCCGGCGCAGTGCGAAGAGATCGGGCGCCACCTGATCCCCTCGGACGAGGATCTGACACGCGCGGCGGAGTTCGAGAAGCGCCTCCGGCACGACGTCATGGCTCATGTGCACGCCCTGGGCCACAACGCCCCGGAGGCCAAGCCGATCATCCACCTGGGCCTGACCAGCCAGGACGTCGTCTGCAACGCCGACCTGCTGATCCTGGGCGACGCGATCGACCTGGTGATCGTGAAGATCGCGCGGGTGATCGACGCCCTCTCCGAGTTCGCGGCGAGGTGGAAGAACCTGCCCACGCTCGGGATGACGCACCTGCAGCCGGCCCAGCCGACGACGGTGGGGCGGCGCGCGGCGCAGTGGGCGTACGACCTCTGGCTCTGCCTCGACCGGCTCGTCTACACCAAGACCTTCATGAAGCTCAAGGGCCTCAAGGGCGCGACCGGGACCCAGGCGGCGTTCGTCGCGCTCTGCCAGGGCGATCACTCGAAAGTCGAGAAGCTCGAAGAGCGGTTCGTCAAGAAGTTCAACCGCGCGCTCCTCAAGGACGAGGTGCACCTGCTCACCGCGCAGACCTATCCGCGTGTCGTCGACGCCTTCATCCTGAGCGATCTCGCGGCCACGGCGGCCGTCCTCCACAAGGCCTGCAACGACATCCGCATCCTCGCGAGCCGCAAGGAGATCGACGAGCCCGTGGCGGGTGAGCAGATCGGCTCGTCGGCCATGCCGTACAAGCAGAACCCGATGCGATGCGAACGCGCGACGGGGCTGTGCCGATTCGTCATGAGCGCGGCCCAGAACCCGCTCGACACCGCCGCGACCCAGTGGTTCGAGCGGACGCTGGACGATTCGGCGAACCGGCGTGTCGCGATACCGGAGGCCTTCCTGGCGCTGGACGGGGCGCTGGACCTGATGCACAACATCGCGTCCGGCCTGTACGTGCACGAGGGAATGATCCGGACCAACCTGCTCGCCGAGATGCCCTTCATGATGACGGAGAACCTGATGGTGGCGGCGGTGCGCCGGGGCAAGGACCGGCAGGAAGTCCACGAGGCCATCCGCCAGCACGCCCGCGAGGCCGCCGTCCGCGTCAAGGAGAAGGGCCTCCCGAACGACCTGCTCGAGCGCCTCCGCCACGAGCCGCTCATGGGCGGGGTGGATGTGGACAAGATCCTCGATCCCGCGGCGTACATCGGGCTCGCGCCGGAGCAGGTGGACCGCTTCATCGCGCAGATCGTGACGCCGCTGCGGGAGCGTTACGCGGAGCGGATCGCGTCGCTGCCGACCAGCGATCCCGGCGTCTAGCGGACGCGCGTGCAGACGATCTCGAGCACCAGCACCTCCTCGCCGCCCGGGCGGACGACGTAGAGCGCTTCGTCGTGCCGGTCGTTGTCGATGATGCGGATCGTCGTGCGCGTGGTGAAGCGACGACCGGTCCGCGCGCTCGGCTGCGTTCCCGTGAACGAGAACTGCTTGACTTCCGGGTCGTACGAGCCGGTGTCGTACTGCACCGCGGTGCGCGAGTTTTCGAACCAGACGTTGTGGTACTCGCCGGTCGTGTTGTCGTGCCCGAAGTAGCCGATGCCGCCGAACTTCTCGCCCTCGATGTCGTCGTCGGTCTCGAACGTCGTCTGCATCCATCGCCCGCCCACGACCCAGGCGTTGGTCTGCCGGCCCGCGAACTCGTTCCGCTGACCCTCGGGCCCGTGCATCGTCCAGGCCATCGTCCACTCGCCGATGAGCGGCTCGAAGTTGCTGTGGGCCTCCGACGGCTTGATCGCCGCGGGCCCGGTCGCCTTCGGCGCCGGCGCCGGTTCCGGCTGGGATCGGGCGGCGACACCGATCGCGAGCGCGACGGCGGCGCCGAGGCCGAGTGACACACGGGCGAGCGTTGGCATGGTGCGGCCCCTTCGCCGGTGACCGGCGCAAAGAGAGACCGGCGGCGATCCGCCGCCGGTCATGGATTGTCTCAGATCCGACGCTGGTCCGCCGGGTTCGTCCGGGCTTACTGACCGGCCTTCATCGGCTTCTCGGCCTTGGCCCGCGTATAGGTGATGTCGCCGACATGCATTTCCTTGCCGTCCGCGCCGGTGTGGTAGAAGGTCATCGTGTGACTGTCCGGCCCGAGGACCGTGACCACCTCGCGCGACTTGAAGTGCCGGCCCATGGGGTCGTCGAACTCGCCCAGCATGGTGTACGTCTTGGCCTTCGCGTCGTAGGCGCCCTTGGACAACATCATCGACGTCGACATCGAATCCGTCCAGGTGCCGACGAACGTCTTCTTGATGTTGTCGTAGCCGAAGTAGCCGAGGCCCTCGAACGGCATCCCCATGAAGTCACCGTGGAACGTGTGCTTGATCCAGCGCCCGCCGAGCACCCACTCGTTGACCATCGTGCCGGTCCCTTCCATCGGGGGAGCGCTCGGGTCCATCTTGAAGCTGGTCTTGGCGTCCCAGGTGCCCACGAAGACACTGAGCTGCGCATGGTTCTCATTGGGCATCGACGCCGTCATCCATGCCTGGGTCTCGGCGTCCATGGAAGGCTGACCCGGCGTCGCGGGCTGGGTCGCGTCGGCGGGGGTCTTGGCCTTGTCGGGCTGGGCCGGCTGGGCGGCGATCACGGCCGCGGCACAAGCCCCGACCAACGCGAAAGCGAACAAGCGAGTCTTCATGCGATCCTCCTTTTCAATGGATTCGGTAATCCGATCATTAGCCTAACAGAGTTCCTGAGTGTACCGTGGTGGAACCCCCGGTCAAGCTGTGCACCCTAGGTCGGAATGGGTACCCGTTCGACCACTTCCAGCCCATAGGCATCCAGGGCCGGCAGGGCGGCCTGGTGATTGGTCAGCAATCGAAGCCGGGAGAGGCCCAGATCCCGCAGGATCTGGCTCCCAATGCCCACATATCGCTCTGTAATCGGGGTTGCGTCGCCTGACTGGGTCAGGTCCGGGGCATCGACGGGGCTTGTCAACCCCGCTCGGCGGACCCGCATCAACTGTTGCCCGAGGCCGTCGCCGACACCCTCGTGTCTGAGGTAGACGATGACGCCGCGGCCCGCCTTCTGGACCGCCCGCATCGACGCACGGAGCGTCTGACCGGTGGCGCCTTCGGGGGATGAATCGAGGTCTCCGAAGATGTCGCCGAGCAGGTGCCGCCGGTGCATGCGGACGAGCGTCGGCTCGGGCACCGCGATCGCATGGCCGGCGTCGTCGACGTCGCCGATTCCGCCGACGGTGAGCGCCAGGTGCGGCAGGGCGTCCACGAGGCTTTCGAACCCGATCAGGTTGAAGTCGCCCTCGGGAGTGCGGAGCGTGGTGCCGCGGACGGGTTCGAGGCGCCGGACGAGCGACTCGCGCGCGAGGCGGTGCTCGATGATCTGTGCGACGGAGCAGATCTTGAGCTTGTGCGTTCCGGCGA
>CAZMPE010000041.1:0-11890 GCA_964567955.1 uncultured Phycisphaeraceae bacterium
TCGACGCGCGCCCGCACATCATCAATCACAATCTCGAGACCGTCCGCAGGATGTACGCGGCGGTCCGCCCGAGCGCGAAGTTCGACCGCAGCGTGGAGCTGCTTCGGCGCGTCAAGGAACAGGGTCGCGTCGCCAAGACCGGGATCATGGTCGGCATCGGTGAACGCGACGACGAGGTCATCGGCCTGATCGAAGAGGTGCAGGCCGCAACGGCGGTGACGACAAGCCAGGGCGGAAGGTCGGGCTGCGACATCCTGACGATCGGCCAGTACCTCCAGCCCACGCGCAACCACCTGCCGATCGATCGGTGGGTCACGCCGGAGCAGTTCGCCGAGTTCCGGGAGGCCGGGCTCAAGAGAGGATTCGCCGTCGTCGAGTCCGGACCCCTCGTCCGGTCCAGCTACCACGCCGACCATCAGGCCGATTCGCTGACCAGCATCGTGGACGATCGGGCCCGCCAGTCCCACGAACGCATGGCCGCGTTGCTCGCCCCTCCAAAGCCCTGATAGAGCCGATTCCTGTGGCCCGAAGGGTACCGCGGGCCGCGGTCGATCCTCAAACGCAATCCGCCGGCTTGTGCGAAGGGAATCGTTGACCGGCCAAGCCGCAGCCGGTAATGTTTGTTAGGGCAAACTAGTCGAATCGATGAAGAACCCATCTTCGAAAGGACAGCCATGAAAAGCCAAGGCATCTGGACCCTGATCGGCGCCGTCCTGTTCGCCATGGCTCAGACGGGGTGCTCGATCCCGTCCATCCACCCGATCGCCACCGAGGACGTGATGATCGACGATGAGCAGCTCGAAGGGACCTGGGCCGACGCCGAGGCGACCGTGGTGGCGCGCGTCGAACGCGTGAGCGCCGGACTCTTCAACGTCAGCACGACGTTCACCAGCGGCGACGCGGACAAGCCCGCCCAGCGGCACGTCCTGGAAGCCCGGCTCGTCAAGCTGGGCGAACACAGATACGTGGACATGATCCTGCAGGAAGACCAGCGCAAGAAGCTGGTCCAGGATCACAACTTCTTCGTCGTGCCCACCCACCAGTTCCTGAGGTTCGCTCGCGAGGACGATCGCCTCACGCTCCTGGCGCCGGATTACGACCGATTCAAGGACCTGATCCGCGAAACGGGCCTCGCGCACGCGCGGATCGAATCGGGCGGGACCGCCGACATGGTGCTGACCGCGTCGACCAGGGAGCTGCAGGCCTTCTTCCGCGCCCACGGCTCCGACGACCGGCTCTTCGACAGCACGATCGAGCTGCGGAGGGTCAACCGGTAGCGCGTTCGGTCACAGGCCGGCCAGGCCCCGCAGGACTCGGTCGAGCGGACCGGGCACGGGCATCACGCTCAGCCGCGAGAACCGCACCAGCGCGAAGTCCTTGAACCGGCCGTCGGATCGGATGGACGCCAGCGCCACCGGCGTCGCGGCGGCCCGCACCGGCTCGAGGTCAAAGACGGCCGATTTCGGCTCGCCCCTGTCATTCCGGCCCGGATCCGCCGGGTCCTCGTAGGGGTCCGTCGCGATCCTGGCCAGCCCGACGATCGCACGCTCGCCGCCCGTGTGGTACACGAACGCCTCGTCGCCCCGACGCGCCGCACGCATGTGGATCAACGCCCCGGCGTTCCTCACCCCCGACCAGACCGTCCGCCCGGCGCGGACGAGGTCGCCGTAGGAGAACTCCGACGGCTCAGTCTTGATCAGGAACGTCGCCATGACCGACTCGAAAAAAAAGTGCGCCCGCACGAAGCGGGCGCACATTCATGAACTGAAGACCGCGTCGAGTATCAGCGCCCGCCGGACGTCGTGATGACCGCCGGCTCGCTCTTCTTCTCCTTGCCCTCGCACGCCCCGCAGCAGCCGTCGTCGCAACTGGCGTTCCCGCCGCACGCCGACTTCTGGCCGGTGCACTCGCCTTCCTTGACCAGCTTCTGGCTGGAGCACTGGCCCTCCTTGACCAGCTTCTGGCCGGTGCACTCGCCCTCCTTGACCAGCGCCACCGTCTCGACCGCCGCGCCCTTCTTCGACTCGGGGCAGCAGCCGTCCTCGGTCACCGCGGCGACAGTCTGAACCGCCACCTCGGCCGCATCGCCCGGGCAGCACGCCCCCGACTTCACCGGCGCCTCCGTCGTCGAGGCCAGCGTCGCCTCGGGAGCGTTGGACTGTGAGCAGAAGCTCCCGCAGAAGAACGAGTACCCGCCGTAACCAAGCCCGGCAAGCCCGAGCACGGCGACCAGCGGCAGCACAGAAACCGATCCGAAGCGAATAGTCATCGAAATACTCCTGTTTCCGGTGGATGCCATCGGTGATATCAGAGGTCCGGCGCCGGACGACCGACGCTCCTCAATAGTACCACCGAATCCCCTTCCCGGGTCGACGAACTGGAGGATTGCCCTGAGCGAAAACCCTCCCAGAGGGCGCGATTCGCACACGCCCCACCAAGGTGCCCAAATCCCCCCAACCTCCGATGAAGACGCTCTCCGACCCGGCCGATAAGACGCTGATCCTCAGGAAGGTGGTTCATCGGTCGGCGGCGACCAGAGTCGATGGATCGCCCCCGGGAGGGGTCAGGAGAGGTCCATGGATCCACAG
The DNA here is from genome assembly GCA_964567955.1 of uncultured Phycisphaeraceae bacterium. Classification (GTDB taxonomy): domain Bacteria; phylum Planctomycetota; class Phycisphaerae; order Phycisphaerales; family UBA1924; genus CAZMPE01. Next base: position 2,589 of record CAZMPE010000041.1, read on the forward strand.
ACCGCCGATGATCGCCAGGCCATCCCGACTCAGGTGGACGCCGGTGCGCCGACCAGCTCGCGGTCGATCGGCGACGAGTAGGTCAACGTCATCGCGGAGGTCGAGCGCCGGCTTGTCCAGTTCCGGCAGCTCAACGCCGAACGCGAGGCCGCCGAGAACACGCTCCGGCTTCGCGAGGGAACCCTCATGGCGCGCGAGGCCGAATGCGCCGCCGCCGCCGAACGGCTGGGAAAGGACCGCGCCGCCGTCGAACTCGCCCGCGCGGAACTCGACGCCAAAGCACGCGAACTGAAGGAGCAGCTCGACCGGATCGAGGCCGAGCGATTCGAACTCGAATCGGGCCTCCACGCGGCGGAGAAGAACGCCGCCCAGCACGCCGCCGCCGACGCCGCCATCAAGGAACTCGAACAACGGGTCATCGAACAGACCGCCGCGCTCGCCCGCCAGCGTGAAGCGATGGACGCCTCCGCCGCCGATCTCGCCTCGCGCGAGAACGCGCTCGCCGAGCGACTCGAGCACGTGCGCCAGGCGGAGACCGAGCACGCCGAACTCACCTCCGCACTCGCCGACGCCCGCCGGCTCGCCGCCGAAGCCGAGGCCCGGGCCCGCGACGAACGCGAACGCGCCGCCGACGCCGCCCAGCGCGCCGAAGAGCTGGAAGGCTCGATCGACGCCGCAGGCGCCGAGGCAAAGGAAACATCCGCGCGGGTCTCGGCACGCATCACGTCGCTCGAAGAGGAACTCCTCGAAGCCGTCCGCGTCAACGCCGCCCTCCAGGCCAGCGCCGCCGAACGCGAGCGCGCCGCCGCGGAACAGAAAGCCGCCTGCGACGCCGCCCAGGCCGACGCCCGCACCCTGACGACCGAAGTCGCGCGCCTCGAAGCGCTCGTCGCCGAGCACCGCGACCGGCTCGAGGCCCAGAAATCGGTGGCCGAATCGCTGCGGGCCGCCACCGGGTCCCGAGAAGCGGCGCTCTCGTCTCAACTCGACTCACTCAAGGAATCGCTCGACGCGGCACGGGCCGAGGCCTCCGCGGCCGCCGCCGCCGCCGAGGAAGCCCGCGCGGGTCTCGAAAGCGCCCTGTCCGAGCGCGACCGGCGGCTCGAGGAACTGCAACTCGAACTCGACGAAACACGCTCCCAGGTCCAGGAGCAGGGCCGTATCCCGCCCGAGGTGGGAGAAGTCATCGCCCGCCGGCAGCAACGCCTCCGGCTCCTGCGCACGCTGCTGCGGGACCAGGCCGACAAGGTCCGCGAGGCCAACGAAGCGCTCCGCGAGCGCTACGAGCAGTGCGAGCAGATCCTGGCGCAGCGCGACGAACTCGCCCAGGTCCGCGCCGTCATGATCGAAGCCCAGCGCAAGCTCGACCGCGAACAGGCCGCAGGCACAAGGACCCGCGCCGCCTCACTCGTCTTCTACATCGTCGCGCTCGTCGCGCTCCTCGCCGGGATCAGCTGGGCCCTGACCAGCCAGTTCGCCCCGGGCACCTACGCCGCCCGCGCGGTCGTCGCCGCCGACGGCAGAGGACGCGTCCCCACCGAGGGCGAGCTCAACGAATGGCAGACCTTCCACGAGGCCCTCCTCACCGACCCGCAGATGGCCCAGTTCGCCGCCGATCGGATGGCCGGCCGCGGCATGGCCTCGCTCGGAACCGCCGGAGCCGTCACCGAGAGGATCAGCAAGGACATCAGCCACGAATCCGGACAGCCCGGCATGCTCGCCATCGAGCTCCGCGGCGTCGGCGCCTCGCGCACCGAACGCGAACTCGCCACGTTCATCACCGCCTACGCCAGCCGCGCCAACGCCTCGCGCGACCGGCGCGCCGACGGAATCCACACCGTCATCCTGGAAGCCGCCAGGGTGGGGCCCGAGCCGATCGAGGACCGGCGCCTGCTCGTCGCGGCGGGGATCCTCGTGGGCGGCGTGACGGTCGCCGGAGCGCTGGGCCTGCTCATCTGGAAGAGGCTCGCCGCGGCGAAGGTCCGCTTCGAACAGGAGTCGCAGATCGACAGCATCCTGGACCAGGCCAACTGGGGGAACCCCAGCCACAAGGACCCGCGGATCTCCGCCGAATGACGCCTACAGCTGGCCGCGGCTGATGATCGTCTCGCCGCCCTGATCGTCGGGCGAGAAGAGCGCCAGACGCACGTTCGCGGCCGGCACGAACTCGAGTTGCTGCGGCACCAGCGTCCCCGTGGCCGGGATGACGGCGAGCACCTTGATCACCCGGTCGCTCCCGTCGACGATCGCCAGCTTCAAAGAGGTGCCCGGCGTGGCCGGCATGCCGCGGCAGAAGAACATCGCCTTGCTCCACTCCGGATTGGCGAAGATCGAAGCCTCGCCGCGCCCGCCGTCGGTCGGCTGGAAGAGCACCCGGGTGGTGTCGGCGTCGAACAGGACATCCTGAACGAAGTTGCCGCCGAGCGTCTCGGAGAGATGCGCCAGCAGCGTGTCGTTCTCGATCGTCCGCTGCAGCGACGAGAACTCCGACCACATCCAGACCGTCGTGGCGCCGAACACGGTCGCGGCGGTCGCGAACCCGAGCGCCCCGGCACGCCACAGCCGAGAGACCTTCCGGCTCTGGATCATCGGCGGCAGCACCAGCCGCTCCGCCTTCGCGTCATCCTCCGCCATCGCGCGCCGAACGGCCTCGAGGACCGCGGCCCGGAGGCCGGCCGGAGGAGTCACGTCCGGCAGCAGGGCGTCGATCTGCGCGAAACGGGTCTGCTCACGCCGGACATGGGCCTGCACGGCCGGAGACGCGGCGCGGAACGCCGTGTCGAAGGCCTCTCGCTCGTCGTCGTCGAGAAGAGCCAGGCTGTCCAGGAGCGAAAGTTCGATAAGTTCATGCGTCGTCATGTTGCGGATTCCTCGTTGACCCTCTCACGTAGACGAACCAGAGCCCGGCTCAAAGCCGATTTGATTGTTCCGATCGGTGTGTTCAGTTCCTGCCCGATCTGCCGCAAGGTCTGCCCGCCCAGGTACGCCCGCGTCACAACGCAGCGCTGCAGTTCCGGCAGCGCCGCCACGCGGCTGAGCAGACCCTCGAACCGTTCGTCCTTCTCGAGGCGAGAAAGATCGGCCGGCGTGCCGCGGGATTCGGCCACCGGCCCGGCGTCCATCGAACTCGTCTTGACTCGCGCCTGACTGCGACGAAGCTTGTCCACCAGGTGCCTGCGGGAGATCAGCATCACCCACGTCACCAGCGCCGCCCGCTTCGGGTCGTACCGGCTCGCCGTCCTCCACAACCGGACGAAGACCTCCTGGACCGCATCCTCCGCGTCGGCCCGCGTCGGCATCGACTGGTACGCCATGCGATAAATCAACGAACCGAAACGGTCGTACAACTGCTCGACCGCCGCGGCGTCCGATGTCGCGACGCGGCGCATCAAGTCCAGATCGACATCTTCTGTTCCGGTTCGACGCGACATGCTTTGAAACTCAAAAGCCAATGATGCCGGCGGCGATACACCCCGGCCCTGAGAGACCCTCCTGCTCAGTATCCTCTACGCGGCCTCCCCGGTCGAGGATGCTCGATATCCGGCGCGATCCGCTCAGCAGTTCGGGCCGACCGTTCGGATCATGATCGGGTAAAACATGGGTGTATTTATGCCTTGTAGCGACCGCGCTCTGCCGGTATTCTCCCTCTAGAGTTCCCCCGAACTCTTGGAGACACGCCGCGTGAGCTCGCTCGTGGAAAATGGGCGCTCCCATGGTCGGTCGATACTTGGGCCGGCACGGTGGAATCCGCGTCCCCAGCCGCGCAAGTATCGGACCGCTCGCACGCGCCGGCCGGTTCGAGCCTTCACAATCGTCGACCTGCTGGTCTCCATCGCGGTAATCGCCATCCTCATTTCATTGATGCTCCCGTCGCTGGGCAAGGTCAAGCAGACGGCGCATCAGGTTGTCTGCCGGTCAGGAATCCGGCAGATAGGAATGGGCATCGCCATGTTCGCGGATGAACGGCGTGACCGCATCCCGGGCAGCACCCACGTGAGGAATCTGCCGACCGACAAGCCCGCGGAAACGCTGACCCTCCGTGAGCAAGAGCCGCAAGGGGCCGCGTTCTGGGACGGCCTCGGCATCCTCTATCAGACCGAATACCTGGATGCCCCGGGCATCTTCTATTGCCCCGCGCACCAGGGAGACCACCGCATCCTGGAGTACGAAAAGGAGTGGCGGTCGAACCGCGGCCGGATTGTCGGCAACTACCAGTACCGCGCCATGGGGCCCAACGGCGAGGTCTTCCTGAGCCAGTTTGATCCGCGCACGTCGGCGCTCGCGAGCGACGGCATGCGCACCATCGCCGACTTCAGCCACGTGATCGGCGCCAACGTCCTGCGGGCGGACCTCTCGGTGTTCTGGTTCCGGGACTCCCAGGAGGTTGTCGCCGCCGCTCTCGGACCCGACGACGGGATCTCCGTCACGACGCCGCAAGGCATCAACTTCGCCTGGACCACCTTCGACCAATCCGGTCGTTGACGCGGGTCCTCCCCGAGCCCATCCGGCCGCCCCCCGTCCACCCCGGCTATGCTCTCGTCCAAGCTTTGCGGCGTCGCGCCTGCGTGCGGCCGGCGGCGCCCGGGCCATCGAGGGAGTTGGCACACATGATTCTCAGAACAAGCGGTCGGATGGCGGTGGCGGCTGGGTTGATCGCGGCGGCGGGGTTGTGCACCCCGGCCTGGGCGCAGCTCACGCCGGATCAACTCTTCAACGGCATCAACCGCCCCCTGCCCATGAAGGTCGCCCAGCCGGCCGGAGTGGCCGGAGACCTCACGATCGAACTGCTCGCCGCGGGCACCGCCGAGGTCATCGCCTCGGCGCCCGTCAAGGCCGGCGGAGTGGACCTGGCCGCGATCTTCCCCATGATCTGGCAGCCGGAGGGCGCCCCCAAGCTCATGTACGCCCAGCTCGCCGCCGGCGGCAAGCGCGTCGGCCCCGCCGTCGTTCTCCAGCCGATGACCACGCCGAAGTACGCGCGGTTCGATCCGCGGACCGAGCAGCGCTGGGCTTGGTACGAGGCGCCGACAACCGCCAACTCGGGCGTGCGCGCCTGGGTCGACAAAAGCGTGATCTTCGAGACCACCGCGGGCGACATCCAGTTCGTGCTTCGCCCCGACGAGGCCCCCAATACCTGCATCAACTTCCTCACGCTCGCCGCCGGCGGGTACTACAGCAACACAACCTTCCACCGGATCGCCGACATCAAGGGCGCGGGCTCCCCCTCCATCATCCAGGGCGGAGACCCTTCCGGGTCGGGCGAAGGCGGGCCGGGTTACCAGATCGACCTCGAGGACAGCCACCTCGTTCACGACTTCGGCGTCCTGTCGATGGCGCGGACACCGGAATGGAACTCCGGCGGTTCGCAGTTCTTCATCTGCCTCGACCGCGAGGCCGTGGCGCCGCTGGACGGCAACTACACGGCCTTCGCGCAGGCCGTGAGCGGCGCGGACGTGATCATGAAGATCGCCTCGACGCCGCTGGACCCGGAATCGAGGAAGCCCGTCGATCCGCCGACGCTCACCGCTGTTCGGGTCGTCGATGCTCCTCCCTATGGTCTCGCGCCGACGCCGGTCACAAAGCCCCAGAGCGACGCGTCCAAGGAAGAAGTCGTCCGCTGATCGAGGCCTAGAACCGGAGGACGGCCGTCAACGCAAGGAAGGGCGACGGGTCGGCGTCGATATCGCTGATCTGCACCCCCGCGGCATTGAGCACCTCGTAGTTCTGACCGAACGCCGCGCCCGCCTCCGCGCCGATCGAGAACCGCTTGCTCGGCGCATAGGTCGCGGACAGGCCGACGGGGACTCTCGTCTCCTGCGCCGCGCCGCCCGGCAGCGGGCCGCCGTCGTCGAGCCGGAAATCACGGAACTCGTAGAAGGCGAACGCGCCGAAGGTCCAGTCGTCCGTCGCGCTGTAGGTCAGCAGCAGCCCCGGCTTGCCGTCGTTCGTCAGCCGCCACTCCTCGGCGATCTGCCAGTCGAGCATGAAGACCGGAAGGAACAGCACCGAGTCCTCGATCCGGCTGCGCGCCGAGGCGCCGATCCCGATCGTGAGGCTGTCGCTCGCCGCCCAGCGAACGGCGCCGAACCCGCCGCCGACCACGCTCTTGCCAAGGTCGGCCCCCTCCTCGCCCGACAACCCGATGTCGCCGCCGACGAGCCACGAGAGCCGCTCCGTCGCCTGCCTTGAGTACACCGCCGAGAGACGCTCGCGGTGCACCGTCCCCCACGGATCGGACGAGCCCGGGATGAACGCCGTCGCGCCCGAGAAGTCGTAGTCGCTCCGTTCGTAGTCGACCCCCATGTTCAGCCGCCCGCGATCGCCCGCGGGCAACTCGATCCCCGCGCCGCCCGAAAGCCGGATCGTCGTGACATCGCCCGGAGCACCGCCGTCGAACTCGGTGTTGAACCCGAGTTCCGCCCGCACACGCGCGAACCCGAGGTCGGGCTCCGCCGCCTCCTGCCGCGCCGCCGCGCCGGTCGACAACCCCACGAGCACCGCGGCCGCCGCCACCCGCCGAATCTGTACGCGCATGCGAGCCTCCCGCCGGTTGTGTTCCCTCCCGGCAGCGCGTAGTTATACCCGAAGTCGATCCCGGTGTTGTCAGCGCAGATCGGCGCGGATCCTCAGGTCGAGGATGTCCGGATCGCCGAAGTGCAGCGCGAACAGGGCGCGCTGGCGGGCCGGCCCGATCCGCCCGGGGCCCTCGGCGTCGAAGCTGCGGATGTACGCCCCGAGCGCCGCCTGGTCCCGTCGGTACAGGTATGAAAACAGCGCCGCGCTCGTCGCGTACATGGCCTCGGCGGTCTCGGCGTCCCAGATCGGGGCCTGCCCGACCACCAGCACCTCGGCGACGGTGGGGGCCCCGCCGCGACCGGCGAGTTCGCGATAGCGCGCGAGCCGGCCCGCCGGCGCCCCGCGATCCGGACCAAAGGCCTTGGACGGTTCGGCGGTCTCGAAACAGGAGGCCAGCCCCTCGCACAGCCAGAACGGGTAATCGCGATCGCGCCGCTGCAGCCCCGTGTTGAACGAGAGCAGGTGAACCGCTTCGTGGATCGTCTTCGCCGTCGAATGCGCCGCCGCCTCGCGCGAGAGCCTGTCCCGTTCGGCACGCACCTGCTGCGTCATGTCGTCCGCCGACGAGAGGAGACGCGCGGCGAATCCCGGGTCCTGATCGCGCGTCGTCTCGGAGCGGCGCCGTGCTTCCTCCGCCTGCGACTCGTACTCGGCCAGCTTCCGGTTCGCGCCCTCGTACGCGGGCGAGCGAGCGTCGTTGTAGAACACGATCCGGTTGGGCGCGGTGGCGTAGTACCCCGCGACCCAGCCCGCGTCCAGCCCGTCCTGCGCGCGCCCGAACGCGCGATAGTCATGGGGGTTGTCGAACAGGATGCACAGGAGCTTCTGGCGGTGCGGCACGAGGCGCGCGCCGAGCCGCTCCGAAGCGCGGAAGAACTGCAGGCGCGTCCGCTCCAGCAACTGGGCCCGATCGCGCGTCCAGGCGTCCGGGCAGTCCGACAGGATCACGAAGTGCGCCGTCTCGACACGCCGGAACGCCGCCCCCGCCGCGCGGTGCGCCGCGTTCACCGCGTCGTTGTCCACCGGAAGCTTGAAGTCCCGTCGCCGGTGGAGGCGGTCGAGGGCTTCGGCGGCGCGGTCGCGCAGCGCCGGATCCGACCACGCGCGCCGGAACAGCTCATCGGCCGAGCCATGGTCGCCGCGTGCGACCGCCGCGTGCCCGGCGCCCAGGAGTGACTCGACGGCTGGATCGTTGGTGGTCTGGCCCGCGGCGGCGGGCGCCAGTCCGCCGGCGGGAAGGACGGTCACCGCCGCGCCCGCGATCAGCAGGGAGGTCGTCCATCCGATGACCGACCGGACTCCGTTGGCCCCTGCCATCAGGGCGGAGCATCGTCCGCGGGCCGGGATTACTTGACGTCGGGGCGCCGCCATCGCCGGATCGGACCGCGGACCGGATCGACCATGACGTTCAGGCTTTCTGTAAGTGTGAACGGGCGATGTTCTCGGACCGGCGGGCGCTAGGCCGGGGGGATGGGCCGGTCGTGCGGATCGACCGCGGGTTCGTTCCCCGCCGGCGCCAGGCGATCGAGCATCCGATCGCTCGTGACGTGCTCCAGGTCCATCGCCGGGCGGTGCACATGATCGGGCCGCAGGCCCAGCTCCCGCACGAGGTAGGATTCCCACAGCCGATGGGTGCGCACCAGCGATCGCGCCGCCGACCGCCCCGGGTCGCTCAGCGTCAGCTCGCCGCGCGCGACCGAGACCTCTCCCCGGCGCTGCGCGGCACGGACCGCCGCGCCCGCCACAACACCGCCGCCCAGGGCGCGCCGGGCGTGTTCGCGGCTCATCCCGGCTCCCGCCGTTTTCATCTCCTCGATGCGGTAGAGCATCGCGAGCAGGTCCTCGCGGGCGACGCCGATGCTGAGACGCAGCCGGCGAAGGACGCGTGCCACGACGCCGTGCCTCGGCGACGCGAGGATGGCGCCGAGCAGCAGGACGCCCGCGACGACGGTGATCGAACCCGATGCACTCAGCGAGTTGTCGCTGCCGAGCCAGATGGGGCCGTGCGCGCCCAGGACGTACCCGCCGACTCCCGCCGCGACCGCGATCGCCAGCGAGACCCACACCTGCGAGACCAGGCGGTCGGTGAGCATCCGCGCCGCCGCGGCCGGACAGATGAGCATCGCCACGACGAGGATCGAGCCGACGGCCTCGAATGAGGCGACCACCGCCCCCGCGACAAACAGCATGAGCATGCCGTTGATGAAGCCGGAGTGGAATCCCAGCGAGGTCGAGAGCGCCGGATCGAACGACGCCAGGCGCAGCTCCTTGAAGAGCACGATCACGAAGCCCGCGGTGGCGGCGGTCACGATCAGCAGCGTCACGAGTTCCCGCGGCAGCCCGCCGCCGGAGTCATTCCCGAAGAAGTTGCCCCACGTCCAGAACGAAGCCCAGTCGTTCGGGACCAGCCAGAAGACATCTTCGAGCTGTCCGTTGAGCACGCAGTCGATGTCCAGGTCGACGCCGTCCGCGTTCGCCTTGCGGATGAGCACGAGGCCGAGCGCAAAGAGCGTCGAGAAGACGACGCCCATCGCCGCGCCGGTCTCCAGCCGTCCGAGCCTGCGCACGAGTTCGACCAGCACCACGGTGGCGACGCCGGCGACGGCCGCGCCGATCAGCATGGGGGCTGTTTCGCGCGACCCCGTGATGATGAACCCCGCGACGAGCCCGGGCAGCACGGCGTGCGAGACGGCGTCGCCCATCAGGCTCATCCGGCGGAGCACGAG
>CAZMPE010000042.1:0-11740 GCA_964567955.1 uncultured Phycisphaeraceae bacterium
GTACGCCGACTGCAACGGCGATCAGGTCCTCACCATCGCCGACTTCGGCTGCTTCCAATCGAAGTTTGCCCTCGGCTGCCCATAGGACCCGCCGCGCCCGCGCCACGCAATCCCCGCGGCCCCCCGCGACATCGGACCGCCGTGCCCACGCGCCCAAAGGCCGCAGATCGGGGCCCTCCCCGCCGAACCCCGCAGATAACCGAGATCCGACCCTTGGAGCAGCCGCCCGCTCCCGGTACGCTGGACCCCGGAAGGAGCTACCCATGAACCCCCGCGCACTCTTGGCCGCCGCGGCGACCCTCGCCGCCGCCGCGCCCGCACTGGCCACCTGGTCCATCATCCTCATCGACACCCGCACCGGCGAGATCGCCGTCGGGTCCGCCACGTGCCTGGCCAACTTCGACCTGCAGGCCAACACCCCCGTCCTGCTCACCGGCATCGGCGCCGCGACCGCCCAGTCCTTCGTCGATTCCACCGGCCAGAACCGCGTCTACATCCGCGACCGCCTCGCCCTGGGCTGGACTCCCGCCGACATCCTCGCCGGGCTGGCGACCTTCGACACCGGCCACCAGACCCGCCAGTACGGCATCACCGATGTCCTCGGACGGTCCGTCACCTTCAGCGGCACCGGAGCGGGCGCCTACAAGGGCGGACAGGTCGGCGCCTTCAATAACACGTATCTGGGCCAGACCGGCTCCGTCGCCTACGCCATCCAGGGTAACGTCCTCACCGGCGCCCCGGTCGTGGACCAGGCCGTCCTGGCCGCCATCAACACGCCCGGCGACCTGCCGGAAAAACTCATGGCCTCCATGCAGGCCGCACGCCTCATGGGCGGCGACGGCCGTTGCTCGTGCGCACCCAGCACGCCAACCGCGTGCGGCGCCCCGCCGCCATCCTTCACCAAGTCCGCACACATCGCCTACATGCTCATCGCTCGCGCCGGCGATGCCGACGGCGGCAACGGCATCTACCGCGTCGGCGGGCTGCCCTACACCGTCGCCGCGGCGGACCTCAACAACGACGGCCGCCCCGAACTCATCGCGACCAACTCCTCCACCAGCAGCGTCTCCGTCCTGCCCAACAAGACGCCGCCGAACGCCGGCTTCCCGATCTTCAACCTCTCAACGGCCTTCCCGACCGGCGCGCTCCCCCGCCCGCTCGTCGTCACCGACGTCACCGGAGACGGCCTGCACGATCTCGTCGTCGGCGAGTTCAACACCAACACCGTCAGCGTCCTCCCGGGCCTCGGCGGCGGGGCGTTCGGGCCGCGCGCTATCTTCCCGGCCATCACGGGGCCGCACGGCCTCGCCGTGGCCCAGTTCGACGGCGCGCCCGGTTTGGACATCGCCGTGGCCAATCAGACCAGCAACAACATCTCCATGCTCCTCAACAACGGGTCCGGCGGCTTCACACCCGGCGTTGCCGTGCCGGTCGCGGGCGGGCCCTACGCCATCGCCGCCGCCCAGTTCATCGGCGGGCCCGCGCTCGACCTCGCCGTCGTCTCGCGCACCGGCGCCTCCCTCACCATGCTCGAGGGCGACGGTGCCGGCGGCTTCACTGTCGCCTGGACCGTCCCCATCGGCGCCAACCCCTCCTCCGCCGTCGCCGCGGACCTCGACGGCGATCTCGACACCGACCTCGTCGTCGCCAACCAGGCCGGAGGCATCTTCCAGGTCTTCCACAACTCCGGCGGGTTCCTCTTCCCCACGACCATCCCCACGCCCTTCACCGTCTTCGACGCCGACGTCGGCGATGTCGACGGCGACGGCTTCAAGGACATCCTCGCCGCCGGCAGCAGCAAGTTCAGCATCTACCGCGGCGGGCCGGGCGGCACGCTCACCCTCGACCGCACCTACACGGTTCTGAGCACGCTGATCGACGCCATCCTCGCCGACCTCGACGGCGACGGCGACCTCGACGTCGCCGGCAGCAACGGCCAGAGTGTCGTCGTCGTCCGCAACCAGGGGCCCGGACCCGACCTCGGCGTCTTCGACGACGGCCTCGGTACCGCCACAGGCGACTACTTCATGGAGTTCAACATCGCCTTCCAGAGCATCACGGCTCCCGACCCCGTCCTCCAGCTTCAGACTCTCTACGACACCTGGCGTAGCGACCTGGTCGGACGACCCGATGCCGTGCAATCACTCGTAACCATGACCCCAGCGGTGATCGCTCCTGGCGGGGCCGCGACGATGACGATCCTGCTGCGCGACCACCAGGGCCAGGCGATCACCGTGCCGATCGGCTCCTTTGTAGTTGCGCACGCGCCGAACAGCGCCGGCCAGTCCACCATCGGCCCGATCACCAACCTCGGCGGCGGGATGTACAGCGTGCCGCTGACCGGGGGCGCGTCGGTCGGGCTCGACCGCTTCCGCGTCACGCTGACCGACGGCATCCGGCCGGTGACGCTGATGCCGGATCCCCGTCTTGGCCTCGGCTCGCCGTGCTACGCCAACTGCAATGGGGACTTCGACCCGATCACCGGCGCACCCATCCTGAACCTGGCTGACTTCGGCTGCTTCCAAAGCCGGTTCGCCCTCGGCGATCCCTGGGCCGACTGCAACGGCGACGGGCTCCTCAACCTCGCCGACTTCGGCTGCTGGCGGACCAAGTTCGCCCTCGGCTGCCCGTGAAAGAAAGCGGGCCGCCCGAAGGCGGCCCGCCGATCAACTCAACTCATCCGCCGTTGCCTTACGGGCAGCCCAGCGCGAACTTCGTCTGGAAGCAACCGAAGTCCGCCAGGTTGAACAGCGTGTCCCCGTTGCAATCCGCGTACGGATGCTGCAGCGCGAACTTCGTCTGGAAGCACCCGAAGTCCGCGATGTTCAGGATGGGGGTCATGGTCTTCTGGTTGTAGTCGCCGTTGCAGTTGGCGTAGCAGTCGCACTCGTCCGGGATGCCGTTGTTGTTGTTGTCCGTGCTGTACCCGGACAGGATGTCGCACGCGTCACGCTGGCCGTTGTTGTTGCAGTCCGGCCCGACCATCGTCGTCGGCAGCATCTTGAAGACCTCGCCGCCGGAGCTGTCGCAGATGTACATCTCGCCGTACGCGTCCTCACCGAACGACGTGATGGAACTGATCGACAGGCCCCCGCCCGGAGCCAGCTCGCCCGTACGGTTCACCAGGTTGGAGATGCTGACCCCATTGAAGTCGAAGCTCCAGATCTGCGAGGAGCAATAGTCCGCGAAGAAGTACTTCCCGTTCTGGCTCGGGATCGCGCAGCCGCGATACACGTACCCGCCCGTCACCGAGCAGTTCCCGCCCGCGTGCGTATACGTGTGGATCGGCCCCGTCAGCGTCGGCGCGTTGCACGTGCAACCCGACAGGCCCGTGCAGTTGTTCCCCTCCATGCAGCGCCAGCCGTAGTTGATGGCGTTCATGTTCGACGCCGCCTGGAAGTCGATCTCCTCGATCGCGTTCTGGCCCACGTCCGCCGTGTACAGGTCGCCCGTCATCCGGTCGAACGCCGCCCTCCACGGGTTCCGCAGACCGTACGCCCAGATCTCCGTCCGGAACGCGCCGCCCGGCGGGTTCACGATGAACGGATTCGTCACCGGGACCGTGTACCCCGCCCCGCTCACATCGATCCGCAGCATCTTGCCCAACAGCGTGTTGATGTTCTGCCCGTTGCCCTGCGGGTCGTTGCCGCTCCCGCCGTCGCCCGTCGCGATGTACAGGTACCCGTCCGGACCGAACCCGATCCACCCGCCGTTGTGGTTGCTGAACGGCTGCGAAATCGTCAGGATCGTCGTCCCTGCCGGGTTCGCAATGTTGGGATCACCAGAGACCGTGTACCGCGCGATGACCGTCGTCCCGCCCGAGTTCGTGTAGTTCACAAAGAACCGGCCCGTCGACGCGTAGTTCGGGTCGAACGCCAGGCCGAGCAGCCCCTGCTCGCTCCCCGTCGAGACGGGCGAGATCGACAGGAACGGCGTCCCGTTCAGCGTGTTCCCCGGCAGGTTCATGATCCGGATGTCGGCCCGGTTCGAGATCCCGCCGCTGCCGCGCTGCTCGGCGATAAAGATCCGCCCGAAGTCATTCGGCGCGTGCGTCACGAACAGCGGCCGCACAAGCCCGCTGGCCACCCGCACCGATTTGATCCCCTGACCTTCCGCGGTCCCGACGAGTGCCAATCCCCCGACGAGGCCGATAATACAGCCTGTTCCGTGCCTCATGGTTGCTCACTCCTTCATTCGCAGGTACGCCCGCCCGGGCCGGCATGACCTTCGGGTCCGTACGCACCCATCATAAGGCCAGTTTCCGCGATAGCCAGAGCAATTTCCCGACCTCTCCATGCCCCCCTACGCTCGTGCATGAGCCCCGTACGCGTCGCCTGCGTCCGCTACCTCAACACCGCCCCGCTCATCGAGGGCCTCGAAAAACTCGCCGGCGCCGAACTCCTCCTGACCGTCCCCTCCCGTATCGCCGACCTCGTCCGCGAACGCCGCGCCGACGTCGGCCTGGTCTCGACGATCGACGCCGGCGGCCTCGCTCTCCTGCCCGTCGGCATGATCGGCTGCGACGGGCCCACCCTCACCGTCCGTCTCTTCTCCTCCGTCCCGCTCAAGCAGATCACGACCATCCACGCCGATTCCGACAGCCACACCTCCGTCGTCCTCGCCCGCATCCTCCTCCATCACCTCCACGGCATCCGCCCCGCCGTCGTCACCTTCGACGCCCGTGAGCGCGTCCCGCTCGACACGCCCGCCACGGCCGACCTCGACGCCTCCTGGCCCAAAACAGTCCTCCTCATCGGCGACAAGGTCGTCACCGACGCCCCGCCCGCCGACCGCTACCCCCACCAGCTCGACCTCGGCGAGGCCTGGCACGAACTCACCGGCCTCCCATTTGTGTACGCCATGTGGATGTGCCGCGCCGACGAGGCCGACTCCGGACGCACCCGCGCCGCCGCCGCGCTCCTCGACCGCCAGCGCCGCCGCAACGCCGCACGACTCGACTGGCTCATCGCCCGGCGCGCGCCCGAACACCGCTGGCCCGTCGACCTCGCCCGCACCTACCTCCGCGACCGTCTCCGCTTCGTCGTCGGCCCGCGCGAGCGCGAAGCCGTCGAACGATTCCTCGCCGAGGCCGCCGCCCTCAACCTCATCGAAGCCCCCGCCGTCCGATGGGCGGACACCGAACCCGCCACCGCCCGGTAGGCGGCCCCATGCCCCCACTCCCCAAACTCCGCGTCGCCGCACTCGCCGACCTCGCCCGGCAGCTCCGCTTCGCCCCGCGCGACACCGTCCGCAAACAGGTCGAACGCGCCGAGGCACTCGCCGCCGAGATCGACCCGGACATCAACTACCCCGAGGACTGGATCGTCTTCCGGATCACCGGCTACCGCGCCGACATCAAGGACCCCGCCACCGTCGTCGGCGCCGCACTCGCCGCCGATCTCTCGGCGCTCATCGAACGCCTCTCCGGCTCCGCGGCCTTCCGCTGGTCCGAACTCCCCGACGGCCGCTTCCTCGACGCCGCCGCCCTCGCCACGCGATGGAACGTCAGCAGGCGGACGCTCGACCGCTTCCGCCGCCGCGGCACCGGGCTCGTCGCCCGGCGCGTCATGGGCCCGCGCGCACGACCCATCCTCGCCTTCCCCCTCGAGGCCGTCGAACGCTTCGAGCGCCTCCACCCCGGTGACGTCCGGAACGCTTCGGGCTTCAGCCGCATCGCCCCCGACCTCGAGAGCCGCATCCTCCGCCGCGCCGCGGTATACCGCCGTCGCGCGGGGCTGTCGCTGAACCAGGCCGCGGCACGCCTCGCGCGTCGCTTCGGTCGCGCCCACGAGACGATGCGCCAGCTCCTCCGCCGGCACGAGGCCGACGCGCCGATCTTCGCCGAGCCGCCCGCCCTCACCGCCCGCGGACGCCGCGCGGTCTACCGCGCCTACCGCCTCGCCATCGAGCCCGGCGAGATCGCCGCTCACTTCGGCCGCTCCCGCGCCAGCATCCACCGCGTCATCAACGACGAACGCGCCGCGCACCTCCGCCCCTTCGCCCGCCCCGGCCCCGTCCCGCGAGAGTCCGGAGCCCTCGCCCCCTCACCAGTCCTGACCGGCCTCGGAGAGCCCGGGCCCGCCGACGTCCTCGCCCTCGTCGAAACCGCCCGCTCCCTCGGCGCACCCCTCGGCGTGCCCGAACGCGCACAGGCCGCGGCCCTCCGCTTCCTCGTCCGGCGCGCCGGCGTCGCCATCGCCCGCCTCCCCGCGCACGGCACGCCCGCCCTCCTCCTCGATGAGATCGAGACCGACCTGCGCTGGGCCGCGCGCCTGAAGGCCGAGCTCGTCCGCGCCCACCTGCCCCTCATCATCCGCACCCTCGAGACGGTCCTCGCCCGCCGGCCGGAGGAGATGCGGGGCGCCCTCCTCGCCCCGCTCCTCGCCGATTGCCTCGCCGCCGTCGGCGACGCCGTCGACGCCTTCGACCCACGCGGCGCCGGCCGCCTCGCCGCGCCCGCCGGCCTCGCCGTCACCCGCATCGCCTCGCGCTTCGCCCGCGCGCACGCCGCCGAACTCAAGACCGGACCCGGCGGACGCGCCACGCCGCGCCTGCGCGCCGGAACGCCGATCCCCGACTTCACCCGCGCCGTCGCCCCCTGGCAGACGTTCCTCGAACCCGATGCGCGCATCCGCGCCGCCCTCCCTTCGCTCGACGCCGCCGACCGCGACTTCCTCGTCGCGCGCTTCGGATGGAGCGCGCCGCCCCGCACCATCGAACGCCTCGCCGCCGAACTCGGGCTCACGCCGATCAAGGCCGCCATCCGCGAACGCACCGCGATTCGCGCCGCCCTCGGACGCTGACGCCCATACGCTTCCCGATGCCGGCTGTCTGGGTCTTTCACCGCGGCGCCCTCGGCGACTCGGTCCTCCTCTGGCCGATGCTCCGCCACCTCGTCCGATCCGGCGAACGCGTCGTCCTCGTCACCGACCGCGCCAAGGCCGCCCTCGCCGAACGCGAAATCGGCGTCGTCGGCATCGACGCCGAGCAGCGACGATTCAACGACCTCTGGCGCGAAGACGCCGCGATCGAACCCGTCCCCGGCGTCGCACGCGTCGTCGATCACACCGGCGGAGAGGGACTCTTCGCCCGAAACCTCCGAGCCATGTTCCCCGGCGCTCTCATCAACGCCGAACCGCCGCCCCGCGCCCGACAATCCGCGGCGTACGCCGACGCCCACCCGCTCGCCGCCGTGACAGTCCGCGACAACCCCGGCGGGCCCATCGTCGCCCATGTCGGCGCCGGCTCCGACGCCAAACGCTGGCCCATGGTCCGCTGGGTCGAGCTGCTCAACCGCCTCGCCGAACGCCGCCCCGTCGCCGCCATCGCCGGCGAGGTCGAGGCCGAGAAGTTCGACGCCGATGACCGCGTCGCCTTCGGCGTCCTGCGAGGCAGGTTCATCCCCGACCTGCCCGATCTGGTCGTCGAGCTCAAACGCGCCCGCCTCTTCATCGGCGCCGACTGCGGCCCCACCCACCTCGCCGCGCAACTCGGCATCCCCACGCTCGCCCTCTTCGGCCCTTCAAGCCCGGCCGACTGGTCCCCCGTCGGCCCTATGGTGACCGTCCTCGCCCCCGACGCCCCGAGCCCGATGGAGTGGCTCGAGCCCGCGCGGGTCCTCACCGCACTCCCCGGACTCTGACGGCGCGTTACCCTTGCGGTGATGCCAGCCATCGCCTCCGTGCGCCTGAAGGTCGGAATGGAAGTCCACGTCGAACTCGCGACGCGGACCAAGATGTTCAGCCGCGCACCCAGCCCCGCCCACCCCGACAACGACGGCGCGCCGCCCAACACACTCATCGATCCCGTCGTCCTCGCCCTGCCCGGCGCGCTGCCCGTCATGAACCGCGCCGCCGTCGAAATGGCGATCATGGTCGGCCTCGCCCTCAACTGCCGAATCGCCGGCACCACCAAGTGGGACCGCAAGTCGTACTTCTACCCCGACCTCCCCAAGGGCTACCAGATCAGCCAGTACGACCTGCCCCTCTGCTTCGACGGGTCGGTCGACCTCCCGCCCGTCGACGAGCGCGGCCACGAGATCCCCGGCGAGACCCGCCGCATCGGCATCATCCGCGCCCACCTCGAGGAGGACGCGGGCAAGCTCCTGCACGAGGCCCCCGGCGGCGCGCCCATCGACTTCTCGATCGTCGACCTCAACCGCGCCGGCACACCCCTGCTCGAGATCGTCACCCAGCCCGACTTCGACGCCGCGGACCAGGTCGTCGCCTTCGCACGCTGGCTCCGCAACCTCTGCCGCTTCCTCGGCGTCTCCGAGGGCGTCATGCAGAAGGGCCACATCCGCTTCGAGCCCAACATCAACACCATCCTGACGCTCGACGACGGCCGCACCGTCGCGACGCCCGTCGTCGAGATCAAGAACCTCAACTCCTTCAAGGCCGTCAAAGGCGCGATCGAGTACGAACTCGCCGACCAGCCCCGCCGGTGGCAGCAGGACGGCAAGGTCATGGGCGCGGGAATGAAGGTCACCCGCGGCTGGGACGACGTCCGCGCCGTGACCGTCGTCCAGCGAGAGAAGGAAGACGCGCACGACTACCGCTACTTCCCCGACCCCGACCTCGTCCCCGTCACCGTCAGCGACGAATGGCGCGAGCGCGTGCGGGCGATGATCCCCGAGCTGCCCGACGCCCGCCGCCGCCGCTACATCGACGAGTACGGCCTGGACCCCAAGGAAGCCGCGGCGATCATCGACGAACGCGACGTCTGCCTGTTCTACGAGGCGAGCATCAACGCGATGGTCGCACGCGCGATCGCCCGCGACCGCGCCGGCCGGCTCGCCGCGAACATGGTGCTGCAGTCCGGCGCCAAGCGCGCCAACGAACGCGCCGTCCTCGTCAGCGCACTGGGCATCACGCCCGACGCGGTCGCCCGGATCGTCAAACTCCGCGAGGACAACCGCATCAGCGCCGGCTCCGCCGATGAACTCTTCGGCCTGCTGTGCGACGAGCCCGCAACGACGGACGTCGAATCCCTCGCACAGTCCCGCGGAATGCTCATCGTCCGCGACGACGCCGCGCTCGACCGCTGGTGCGACGCCGCCATCGCCGAACAACCGCAGGCCGCGGCGGACGTGCGGGCCGGCAAACAGGCGGCGATCGGCCGCCTGGTCGGGGCCGCCATGAAGCACAGCGGCGGCGCCGGCGACGCCAAGGCCGTGCGCGAGCGCCTCCTCCAGAAACTGGGCGGCTGACCCCCCCCCACTGAAGGGGGCCCCGGCAATCGCCGATAGTTATCACGCACCGTCGGTCACTCCCCGTTCCTGGGGCGCGCGGCTGTTCCGCCGCACACGCCCCCTCGAGGCCCACTCCGCCACCACCCGCGCCGCACAGGTCCGAGACGGTTCCGTCGCGCGACGGCGACTCGGCACACTCTCCGGTGAATCGAGCAACCATGAACAGCACCTTCGAGCCGCATGACTCCACCCCGAGTCTGGCCTGGTATGACCACGTCTGGCTCGCACTCCCCTTCGCACTCGTCGCGGTCGGAGGCCTGATCGGCGGCGCCTGCGGCGGGGCGGCGTGGGCCATCAACCAGCACGTCTTCAAGAAGATCGACAACGTCCTCCTCCGCTACGTGATCACCGGCGTGATCTCGGTGGCGGCCGTGGTCGTCTACATCATCCTCGCGGCGGTCGTCTTCGTGGCGCTCGGCGGCCCCGCCCGCCCGTAAGAAACCGGCGCGAGTCACACAGGTCCCCAAATCCGGCCTTTGTGCTTTGCCATTTGAACTCTGTGCTTTCTCCTCGTTCTCTCTCACTCCACCGTGCCGCCCAGCCGCTCACATCTCGCCCCCTTCCTCGAAGGCCCGCGCCCCTGGCTCGTCCTCGCGCGCAACGCCATCCCCATCGTCGGCATCTACGCCCTCGGATGGTCCTCCTCCGTCGCCGTCTTCCAGATCT
Organism: uncultured Phycisphaeraceae bacterium; assembly: GCA_964567955.1. Classification (GTDB taxonomy): domain Bacteria; phylum Planctomycetota; class Phycisphaerae; order Phycisphaerales; family UBA1924; genus CAZMPE01. The sequence goes on from CAZMPE010000042.1 coordinate 9,917, forward strand.
GGTTCGACGGCATCGCCGCGCTCGCTCTGATGTTCGCCTTCCAGGTCCTCGCCATCGCGATCCGGGAGCCGGATTACTTCCGCGGCGGCTTCCCCACCCTCGTCGGCGCCTGGCTTTTCCTGCTCGGGCTCCTCGGCTTCCCCTACTGGTTCACCCTGCTCGTCTTCAGCACCCAGGTCTTCCCCGAGGGCTTCTGGGCCCTGCTCCTCCTGGATACCGACGTCCTCATCGCGCTCGGCCTCGTGGTCGTCTGCAACGCCGTTGAGGAGTTCACCCGCGGCTACTTCGCGATGGACGACGAGGCGCGCAAACGCGAGTTCAACTGGGACTTCAACATGCACCTGGCCCGGATCTGCGCGATGCTGATCGTCGCCGCGATGTTCGGCAGCGTCCTCGTCGTCGCGCTGGCCGTCGCCCTCAGCTACGTCGAGATCTACCCGATGCGTGCGCTCCGCATCCTCGGCGGGGACGCGACGTTGGACGAAGGGAACAAACTCAGGAGCGCGGATTGACCGGGCGAGCACACCGCCGCCGCGATCGCCCGCAAGACCCGCACGGAGCAGGACGATGGGCTGGCTGCAGCGCCTGATGAACCCCGCCGCCGCCACGCTCTCACACCGGCCGCGCGATCGAGTCGCCGAGCTCGCGGACAGGACCGCCTCCATCGATCGGCTCGAGGCGAAACTGGCCAGGATGAAGACCGTCCGCCTGCACCCCCACGAACTCGTCTCCTGGCACGTGCTCTGGATCGCGACCGCCTTCCGCCGCGACGATCGGGACGAGGCCTTCCGGCGCGCCCGCCAGGCGATGGACGTTCTGCCCGATCACCCCGAGATCCTCTTCGCCCTCGGTCAGGAGCACGAGTTCCGGAACGAACTCGACGACATGCTCCGCCACTTCCGAAGCTCCCTTTTCCCGCGCACCACCGCGGACCACGCCCTGACCGCCGTGCGCTACTGCTACCTCCGCGGCATGGCCCGCGAGGGCCTCGAGCTGCTCAAGCCCCTCCTCAAGGTGCACTTCGACCTCGCCATCGCGGATGACCACTTCCTCTATATGCGGCGCCTGCCCTTCGCGCACATCACCTTCGGAACCCTGGCGTGCCTTCACCTTGTGAACGGCACGCCGGAGGAAGCGAGAATCCAGCTGCGCAAGGCCGCCAGGAAGCTCTCCGATTGCGACCTCTCTCCCCTCATGACCTGCATCGACGCCGCCGAGCGCCGGCAGCCCGCGCTCGTGACAGCCATGATGCAGGCGCAACGCGCTCCCCACCTCTCCGCCGGCCCGTTCGGCGGACGCGAGGGAGTGCGCTACGCCGTCTGGACCGCCCGATCGCAGACCTCGCAGGCCGAAGCAGAGGCCGCCCTCAGCCGCGCCCGCCTGACGGAACACGATCACGCCTGGCTCAGCGACGCGCGCGCCCTCGCCGTGGCGGAGCTGCGCCACCGCTTCGGAGACACCAGGGGCGAGGCCGACGCCGTCCGCGCCCTCCTGATCAGACAGCCGCTCCTCCTCGAACCGCACTGGGCCGTGGAGTTCGGGTTCGTCGAGTACCAGGAGCGGCTGAGAAAGACGCTCTGGCTCCAGCACACCGGCCGCTCCAGTCGCGCGATCTGACCCGCGACCCGACAAGGATCAGCGCGGAGCGCCGCCGCCGGAACTCAGCACGCCCTGCCGCGACCGGGCTCGACCACACCTCCCCCGCTCCCGTCAACTCCGACCGTCTCCCCTCGTGCCCTCCGTGCCTTCGTGGCGAGTCCGCTCGCTGCCCCTTCGCGTTCTTCGCGACCTTCGCGTTAGAACCCGGATGTCACCCGTTTGTGC
>CAZMPE010000043.1:0-1929 GCA_964567955.1 uncultured Phycisphaeraceae bacterium
AAGCTTCCCGCTGAGATCGTGGGTCGGTTGCGGAGCCATTACGAGGGCCGGAGTGTCTGCGTGACGGGCGGGGCCGGCTTCATCGGCGGGCACCTCGTCGACGCGCTGCTCTCGCTGGGGGCGAGCATCTCGGTCATCGACGATCTCTCCAACTCTTCGCTGTCGCACCTCGGCGAGTTGATCGAGCTCGAGCCGGAGCGGGTCCGTTTCGTGCACGGTTCGATCCTTGATGACGACGCGACGGCCGAGGCGATCAAGGGCGCCCGGACCGTCTTCCACCTGGCCGCCATGGGTTCCGTGCCGCGGTCGATCGCCGAGCCCCAGCGTTCGTGGTCCGTCAACACGACGGGAACGCTGCGGGTGCTCGAGGCGGCGCGGGCGGTGAAGGCGGACCGGGTCGTGTTCGCGGCGTCGTCGTCGGCGTACGGCGATGATCAGACGCTGCCGAAGGTGGAGACGCAGGTGCCCAAGCCGCTCTCGCCCTACGCGGCGAGCAAGCTGGCGGGCGAGCACCTGATGGCGGCGTGGTCTCGCAGCTACGGGCTGAGCACGGCGTGCCTGCGGTACTTCAACATCTTCGGGGCCCGCCAGCCCGGCGATTCGGCGTACGCGGCGGTCATTGCCTCGTTCGCGCGCCGGCTGCTGCTGGGCGAGCCGCCGGTGATCTTCGGCGACGGGGAGCAGTCGCGGGATTTCACGAATGTCGCCAACGCGGTTCTGGCGACGCTCCTGGCGGGCTCGTGCGAGCGTCCGCTGGCGGGCGAGGTGATGAACATCGGGACGGGGCGGCGTATCACGCTGCTGCAACTGGCGGAGCGGATGGCCTCGATCGTGGCGAAGCAATCGGGCCAGGCGGCGGTGGCCTCGCCGATCCGGCCGATCCACGAGCCGGTACGCGCGGGCGACGTGCGTCATTCGCTGGCCGACATCCGTCGGGCCGGCGAGTTGATCGGCTACTCGCCCATCGCCTCGCTCGAAGAGGGCCTGGAAGAGACCATCGCCTGGTGCCGCCAATCGATGGCGGGATCGGGGCACGGCTAGGAGCCCCGCGGCGTGGGCACGATCGGCGGCATCTACGAACTCATCCGGCTCGCGTTGATCACGCGCCTGCGGTTCCGCGGGGCGTACTGGCAGTGGCGGATGCACACGGCGTTCGGCCGGGGATACCCGGCGTCGCGGCTTGAACTCGTCCGGTCCGTGCTCGCCTACGGGCGGTGGGTCCGGCGCATGCGTCGCGGGGGCTGAACTCGCGGCGGAAAGGGCGGCTATGAGCGAGCAGGAGTCGGCGTCGCAGGGCGGGATGTTCGCCAGGGCGTTCATTCCCGGTCTGGCGATCGGCGTGGTGATCGGCGCGGTGGCCGGCGCCTACCTGTCGGGGATCGTCGGGGCCCCGTCGGCGCCCACGATTCAGCCCGCGAACCCCGAGGCCAAGCCGGCACCGCGGCCCTCCGAGGCGCCGCCCGCCGCCGAGCCCGATCCGGACCAGAAGCCCGAGGGGGAGCCCGAGAAGCCCGCCGACCCGCCGCCCGCGTGAGCGCGTGCTAGAGTGGCGCGCGATGGACACCGAGAGAGCCGTTCGACTCGTCCGCCAGCACGCCGGGACTTCGGCGCTGCTCGGCGTGCCGTTTGTGCCGGTCTTCCGTACGACGGGCGACGACCAGCCGCCGCCACCAACGAGCCCGCCCCCCCCGAATCCGCCCCGGCCCGTCGCGGCGACGGTCGAGCCGAAGGTCGTGGTGACCGAGCCTTTCAAGTCACCCGCGGTCGTGCGCCCGGCTGAGCGGAGCGTGACGGCGGGGCCGCGCGATCGCGCCGGTTCGCAAGCGCTCCTGGACGCCCTGCGCGAGAGGTATGAGCGGGAGGCTCCGCACCAGCACTTCGTCACGGATCACACGAAGATCGTCTTCGGCGAAGGTGACGCCGCGGCGC
>CAZMPE010000043.1:1939-8279 GCA_964567955.1 uncultured Phycisphaeraceae bacterium
TTCGTCGGCGAGGCGCCGGGGGCCGACGAGGACCGGACCGGCCGTCCGTTCGTCGGGCGCGCTGGCCAACTGCTCGAGAAGATGATCACGGCGATGGGGCTCCGGCGCGAAGATGTCTACATCGCCAACGTCCTCAAGACGCGCCCGCCGAACAACGCGACGCCGACGTTTGACGAGATCAAGCTCTGCGCCCCCTACCTGTTCGAGCAGATCGGGATCATCGGGCCGGACGTCATCGTCACCCTTGGGCTGCCCGCTGTCCGGGCTCTGCTCGGGACGAATGACTCGATGGGCCGGCTTCGGGGGCAATGGGCGGAGTTCATCCCGCCGCGCCCGTACGAGCGTCAGATCGCGGTCATGCCGACGTACCACCCGGCCTTTCTGCTGCGGTCCTACACCCCCGAAAATCGCGCCAAAGTCTGGTCCGATCTGAAGTTGGTGATGGACCGGCTCGGTTTGGCCGCGCGTCCAGCCGGCCCCGGGAGCCGGGATTAGGCCGTCCGAGGGGCAAAAAAATCTTTCTCCGGCGGGCCGCGCCGCAACCATCCGCGGGAACCCCGCGTAGGGGGATACAACCGGCCGGTCAGCGGCCGCACCGCCACGACGAGGTGGCGCGACAACCCCGACCCCCACGAGACCCGGCGCTCGGCCTTAGGCTGAGTGCTGGGTTTTTTTCCGAGTCTGGCCGGTTCGCTTGGGGGGTGGGCGGATCAGCCGCCGACTTTGCCGAAGTGGAGTTCGGTATCGGGCGCAAGCTTCTTTATGGACGTCACCTGCGACCGGGGCTCGGCGGACTTGCGCACTTCCCAGACGACCTCGACGATGTCGCCGATGGCCAGGCCCTCGAGCGACAGGCCCTTGGCGGGCGGGAAGGGCATGGTCATGGTGTTCATGCCGAGCTTGCCGTCCGATCGGACGAAGTTCTCGATCGGCTCGTGCATGATCATCAGCGAGTTGGCCGGCTTGCCTTCTTCGGGCAGTTGCTTGATCACGCCGCGGACCGTGTAGACCTGGTCCGCCGGCGGAACGGCCGGCCCGCATCCGGCGACCAGGGCGCACACGATCACCGCAACGCTGAAAACCGAGCGAAGGCCTGACCGGCTCGTATTCATGCTGGGTCCTAGGCGGGGGAAACGGAGACGTAATCCTCGACCGACTTGAACTCGGGCAGAAGCTGCAGCGAGTAGTCCATGGTCCAGGTCGCACCCGTGGCGAGGCGGACGATCTTGCCGCAGATCTCCCGCTTGTACCAGTCGCGGTTGCCTCGGTTGTAGACGACCATGCCCTGGCGGCGGCGGCGCTGGGCGCGTCGGAGGCCGCGCTTCACGGAGGGGTCCAGCCGCATCAGCCGTTCGATCGTGTCGATCTTGGCGGGCGTGCGCGGGGCCTTGGTGACGGTGCAGCGGACGGACTGGCCGGGCTTGAGTTTGTCGAACATGGTCGGGGTCCTTGCGGGATGGGGCCCGAAGTCTAGGTGTAAGACCCGCCGAGTCCAACGCCTACGATTCGTCAATGACCGACCAACCCGCTCCAACCCCCCCTCCGGCACCCAAGTTTGATCCCGATGCCCCCCACCAGCAGCGTCCGAAGCTGCGTCCGGTCCGGGGTTTTCCCGCGAAGGTGGGCGAGCAGGTCGTCTTGGGCCTGGCCGACGCCAGGCAGATCTCCGACCGCATGGTTCTGACCTCGCCCGCCGTCCAGAACATTCTGCCCCTGATGAACGGGGAACGGAGCGTGGACGACATCGTTTCCGAGGTCGGGAGAGGCCTGACGCGCCCGATCATGGAGACGCTGGTCGCCCAGCTTGACGACGCGGCGCTGCTCTTCGGGCCGAAGTTTGACGCCCTCCTGGCCAAGACCCGGTCCGAGTTCGACGCCAGCCCCATCCTGCCGCCGGCCTCGACCGCGGCGTTCGCCGACGCGGTGGCGGCGCAGGCACTTGGGAACGAGGCGACGCCCGAGCAGAAGGCCGCCGCGGGTCCGGCGAAGCTCAAGGAGATGATGGATCAATGGATGGCCAAGGCTCTCGAGAACGCCGACCATCCGAGCTTTGACGAACTGCCGCGGGCCATCATGGCCCCGCACGTGGATTACCCGCGCGGCTGGATGAACTATGCCGCGGCGTGGGGGCGGATGCGCGTGGTGGACCGTCCGGATCGCGTGGTGATCCTGGGGACGAACCACTTCGGGCAATCGACGGGCGTGGCGGCGTGCAACAAGGGATTCGAGACCCCGTTTGGCGTGTGCCCGCTCGACGAGGCGTTCTGCGACCGGATGCGTCGGCGGCTGGGGGACCAGTTGTTCGCGGATCGTTTCGACCATGAGCGCGAGCATTCGATCGAGCTGCAGGTGGCCTGGATCCAGCACTGCCTCGGGGCCGACGACAAGGGCAAGTTCTGCAGCGTGTTCGGTGCGCTCGTGCACGACCCGGCGGTGAACAACGGGGAGAGCTACGACGGCAAGGGCGTGGCGCTGATGCCGTTTGTGGAGGCGCTGCGCGAGGCGATCAAGGACCTGCCCGGTCGGACGCTCATCGTGTCGAGCGCGGACCTGAGCCACGTCGGACAGATGTTCGGCGACCAGCAGACGCTGGCGGGCGACACGCCCGAGGCCGAGGCCTTCCGGAACAAGGTGCTGAACCACGACCGCGAGATGCTCGACCTGGTGCGCCAGAACAAGCCGGATGAGCTGGTCGCGGCGATGGCGTGGCAGCAGAACCCGACGCGCTGGTGCTCCACCGGCAACATCGTCGCGACGCTGCTGGCCGTGCAGCCGACCGAGGTCGAGATCATCAACTACGCCGCGGCCATGGACCAGCAGGGGACGGGTCTGGTTTCCAGCGCTGCTGCGGCGATGTGGTGAGCCCGCGGGCGGTCGGCGGCGCACCGAATCTGTAACGCGTTTGTAACGGGTCAGGGTGTCCGCCTGTCGCGGCGGAACTCCTGCCGATAGGCTCCCGTATCCCCTGTCGCGGGCCGGCGTTGTCGTGTACGATCCGCGGCCCTACGGGTTCCGAAGGCCCTGAATCGAGGACGAGCCATGCCATCTTCCAACGTGTGCTGGGGTATCGAGGTCGGCGCCGGCGGCATCAAGGCCCTGAAGCTCGAGGCGTCGGGCGGCAGCCTGAACGTGCTCGACTTCGCCGTCCTGCCGCACAAGAAGGTCCTGTCGATGCCCGAGCTCGACCAGGCGGACGCGTTGCGCGTCGCTCTCGGGGCGTTCACGAGCCAGTTCGACCTGACGGGTGCGAGCCTGGCGGTTTCGGTGCCGGGTCATTCGGCGTTCGCGCGGTTCGCGAAGCTGCCGCCGGTCGAGCCCAAGAAGATCCCGGACATCGTGAAGTTCGAGGCGGTGCAGCAGATCCCGTTCCCGATCGACGACGTCGAGTGGGACTACCAGACGTTTGTGAGCCCCGATTCGCCCGAGGTCGAGGTGGGGATCTTCGCGATCACGCGCGACCGGATCATGGAGAAGCTCACGATGTTCGACGATGTCGGGATCTCGCCCGACTTCGTGACGCTCTCTCCGGTGGCGGCGTACAACGCGATCGCGTACGACCTGGCCTTCAACGAACAGACTCCGGGGACGATCCTGCTGGACATCGGGACGACGTCGACGGACCTGATCGTGGCCGAGCCGGGCCGGGTGTGGATCCGGACCTTCCCGATCGGCGGGCACCACTTCACCGAGGCGCTGGTGAGCAAGTTCCAGCTCTCGTACGCGAAGGCGGAGAAGCTGAAGCGCGAGGCGGAGAGCACGCAGCACGCCCGCCACGTCTTTCAGGCGATGCGGCCGGTGTTCGGCGACCTCGCGCAGGACGTCCAGCGGTCGATCGGCTACTACCAGTCGCTGCACAAGGACGCGAAGCTGACCCGCCTGATCGGGCTGGGCTCGACGTTCCGGCTGCCCGGGCTGCGCAAGTTCCTGCGGCAGCAGCTGCAGATCGACGTTTACCGGATGGAGCAGTTCAAACGGGTGTCGGCGCAGGGGACGCGGGCCGGCGAGTTCCAGCAGGGAACGCTCAACCTCGCGACGGCGTACGGCCTGGCGCTGCAGGGGCTGGGCGAGGCCGCGCTCGACGTGAACCTCATGCCCGCGCGGGTGATCAAGGTCGCGATGTGGCGGCGCAAGGTTCCGTGGTTCGGTGTGGCGGCGGCGGTGGCGATCGCGGGGAGCGGCGCCCAGTTCATCCGCCCGTTCATCGATCAGCGGACGATCGCGGACAACCCGCGTCCGGAAGTCGTACGCGACGTGATCCAGCGGGTGAACTCGCTGAAGTCCGACGCGTCGGACGTGACCGGCGGCGGCGGCAACATGGAGGCCGCGGACATCCTCGGCCTGCTCGACAACCGGCACCTTTACGCCCGGGTGGTGAGCGACGTGTCTTCGATGCTGTCCGACGCGGAGAAGGTGGCTCGAAACTGGAAGGCGGACGACGAGAACGCGCCCAAGCCGACGGGCCCGGCCTACGTGGTCAACTCGCTCAAGACGACGTACATCCCGCCGGACGCCGGCGTGGATTCGAGCGGGATGCCGCTCGCCGGCGGCGCGCTGCCGGCGCGGATCGATGTCGAGCTCGAGCTCACGACGATGCAGCCGAGCCCCAGGCGGTTCGTGTCCGGCACCATCGAGAGCTGGCTGATGAAGAACAAGGACCAATCCGGGTCACCCTTCACGCTGGCCAACGGAAGAGTCGACGTCGGGCCGCCGATGAAGATCGAAGCGGTCGAGGTGAAGCCCGATGCGGTCGCGAATGAGACCCGGTTCGAGTACGGGCGCGGCGCGGCCCCCGGGGGCCGGCCGCCGCAGGGCGAGCGCAACGAAGCCGGTGCATTCGTCGAAGGGCTGATCGTGACCGGCAGCGGCGAGACCAGGACGCCGGGCACGACCGGGGTCTCGGAGACTCAGAAGGCGTTCGAGGAGATGCTGTCCAAGGGCATGGACGCGGTCCGGGCGATCGCCCCGTTCCCGCAGCCGCCGCAGCCGCCGCCCGGGACGACGGTGACGAAGGTCAAGGTCCGCTGGACCGCGCAGCTGCGGCAGGCCGCGCCGAAGGAAGGGGGTGGCCTGTGAACCGCATGATGGCCTTCATGAAGTCGAATGTCGCGACGGTGGTGCTGTGCTCGGTGATCGTGGTTTCGCTTCCCGCGGCCTTTATCGGCAGCCGGATGTGGAACAACAGCATCAAGACCTCGCGCGAGAAGGAAGCCAACGACGATCTGAAGGCGCTCACAAGCGCCCGGGTGACGTACGTCATCCCGCCGGTCGTTCCCGGCGGGGCGACCACCGAACTGCCGGTCGACGCGCCCAACGAGGCGGCGACGCGCTGGTTCCGCGAGCAGCGGGCCGCGCTGGATCGGCAGGTCAAGGAGGTCGTCGATCGGGCCGTTGAGATCAACAAGGCGGGGCACACGATCCTCGTCAACGGGCTCTTCCCGGAGCCTTCGGCTTCCGAGTCCGTGAACAAGAGGCTCGACCTGACCGAGTTGATCACCGGCAAGGACCGTCGCCCGTCGGTCTATGTCGCCCTTTTCAACTCCATCAACGCCGGGATGCCGACGGACGCGGCCAAGGTTGCCGCGGCGCTGCAGGACCTGGCCGCGGCGGAAGAGGAGAAGTTCCTCGCGGAGGCGGGCGCGGCGGCGAAGATGACGCCTGAGCAGCGGGACGCGATGAAGAAGAAGCTGATCGGGTACCGGATCGGCGAGGCGCAGCGGCGCGCGGGCGAGATTTCGGTCTATGCCGGTCTCGATTGCCTGCCGACGCAGGTCCCGCGCTCGGTTCCGGTGCAGACGCCCGAGACGGATCAGTGTTTCGAGATGCAGTGGGACTACTGGGTGATCTCCGATCTGCTTCGCGCCGTGGGCGAGGCGAACAAGGAGGCCGGTGGTGGTTTCGCGCCGGTCGATCGCTCCGTTGTGAAGCGGATCGAGAGCATCCGCCTGGATCCCCTGCCGTACAAGGGGCAGTCGGCGCTGGCGAAGGACAACTGGACGCCTCAACCCGGCCTGGGTTCGGAAAAGGCGCCGCTCGATCCGTACGAATCGATCACGGGCCGGCGGAGCAGCACGCTCAACACGCTCTACGACGTGCGCAACGCGACGCTCACGGTGGTGGTCTCGTCGGCGCGTCTGGCCGACCTGATCAACGCGATCTCGCGGACCAACTTCATGACGGTGATCGACCTGGACCTGACGGAGGTCGAGCCCTGGAAGGACCTGGATCTCGGCTATTTCTACGGATCGGACCACGTGATCCGCGCGACGCTGAAGATCGAGACCATCTGGCTGCGCAACTGGACGCAGCCGACGATCGCTGTCCAGTTGCCTGCAGGCGTGCC
>CAZMPE010000043.1:8289-10381 GCA_964567955.1 uncultured Phycisphaeraceae bacterium
GGACGCAGCCCTGGTTCCCGCCTGCCGTGGCGCGGGGGTTCGGCATCGGCGAGCCGCTGCCGGAAGAGGGGATGGAGGCGGCCACCGAGGTCGCGCCGGCCCCGGCGGGCCGCCGAGGCGGTCAACGCAACGAGATGGGCGACGACATGGACGTTCGCCGCGGGCGCGGCGGCGGCGGGTGATCGACGCGGACCGACAGGTCCGAGGCAACGGGAACGAGATCGCGGTTCGGCTGGATTGATCGACGGAAGGGCATGGCGATGAAACTCAAAGGCGTCAGCGCGTTCGAGCAGTACGTCGAGAAGATCGTTCTCGCCGCGGTGTCGGTGATCTTCCTCGCGGTGGTGTCGATGCAGCTGCTGCTGGACCCGAACAAGGTGACGGTGGGTCCGCGCACGCTTTCACCGGGGGACGCGTACGTCGACGTGAAGCGTAAAGCCGAGGAACTGCGGTCCCGGATGACGGACCCGAACTTCGAGCCGCCGGCGGTCGATTCGGTCAATCTCGTGGACCGGTTCACGACAACCCGGCAGGCGCCCGTCGCCCCGTCGGACATGCCGCGCTGGGCCCTTGGCCCGCAGCTCGAGGTGCAGGGTGTGATCGGCGAGCGGGTCATTCAAGCGGTCGGCGATGCGCCGATCGCCGTGGTGGCGATTCCGGCGCCCGCGAAGCCGGTCGCGGCGTCGTTCGCGAGCACGATCGACCCGGCCGAGGTGGTGGCGTACCCCGAACTCAAGCCGATGCTGCCCGCGGCTCAGCCGTTCGACAAGGCCGGCGTCAGTGTCGAGGCGGTCTTCGACGGCACGGCGTTGCATCGGGTTCTTTCGACGGACCCCGACGGTGACGGGCCGGTGCGGGCCGTGCCCACCAACTGGTGGAGGGATGTGACGGAGATCCTGACCGTTCAGCTTCAGCGCGAGGAGATGGCCTCGACCGGGGAGTGGACGGGGTTGACGGACGTTCCGCCGCTGCCCGGACGCGTGGACTTCGTCGCTGAGATCGCCAAGGGCCTCAACGGCGTCGCGGAGATGAGCTATCTCACGGGCGACGCGCGCCGCATGGCGCCGGAGATTCAGCGGCCGGCCTTCTACCGCATCATCGCGGGCGAGCCGTGGATGCCGCCGGTTGAGCTGGCGCGGATCGCGGCGGAGGGCAGCGTCCCTCCGGCCGTCAAGGTGCTGTTCGATCAACGGCGTCGCGAGGTCACGGAGCGCGACCAGGTGATCGCGCAGATCGATCGCCTGCGCCAGACCACGCCGAGCGCGCGGACGCCGACCGGCCCGGGGGAGACGGAGACGATCGGGCCGCGGCGCGGCGGGGAACCCGGTCGCGGGCCGACCACGGAGCAGCGCGATCCGAATGCGGGGCGGATCTCCGGGCTCGAGCGCCGGCTCAAGGCCGTGACCGATCGCATCGCGAAGCTGGATGAGGACATCAAGGCCGCGGGGTGGGACGGCGAGACGGAGACGCGGATCGTTCAGGATCCGGCAGCGGCCGATCCGGCATTGGCGCGGGTCAAGGGCCTGCTCGAGGACCCGCGGGTGCGCGTTTGGGCGCACGACCTGACGGCAGCGCCGGGCAAGACGTACCGGTACCGTGTGCGCGTGGGCGTGAACAACCCCGCGTTCGGGCGGGGCCCGGGGCTGATCGAGGCCCAGCAGGACCTGGCGAAGAATCCCATCGCGTACAGCGAGCCTTCGGAGTGGAGCGAGCCGGTTTCCGTGCTCGCGGATACGTACTACTTCATCACGTCGGCGTCGGAGGGCGGCGAGATCGGTTCCTCTCGCCGGGCATCGGCCGAGTTGTACAAGTTCTTCTACGGGTTCTACCGGCGCGGGTCGGTCGGGCTCGAGCCGGGTGATCCGCTCGTCTCCGATGTCGTGCTGCCCGACAAGTCCAAGCTGCTGATCTGGGACATGGAGGCGCTGGAGCGCGGCGTGCGCCCCGTTGCCCCAACGGGCTTGCCTCCTCCTCCCGGTCGACCGGAAGGCCCGACCGAGATCATCATCCAGCCGGGGCCTGGGCGTGGAGTGCCGCCGGGACCGGGGCGCGTCGAGCCGCCTCCTCCGCCCGGCGGGCCCGAGCTGCCGGC
>CAZMPE010000043.1:10391-11718 GCA_964567955.1 uncultured Phycisphaeraceae bacterium
AGGTCTTCCTGCTGGACGTGGCGCGGGCTGGGGCCGCGGCGGACGCGGGGTCCTCGCGGGATCGGTTCCTGGCGTACCTGCGGGATTCGGGCGGCACGATCGCGGTGCAGAGCCCGGATGACGTCCGGAGCAGCGCGACGTACCGGCGGGTCGCTCAGTCGGCCAAGCTGGGCGAGACTCAGGGTGTTCCTCCTCCGCCGAAAGTCGAAGAGCCCAAACAAATTCCGATCCGCGATCCTCGTCGTCCTCCGACTGATCCGGGTGATCCGGGCGGCGGTGGTGGGGGCGGCGGCGGCGGTTGAAAACTTGTCCCTTCCTTGACTCGCGAAGGGTCTGACCTAAACTCCCCCCGCGACTTTGGGCGTTCGGCCCAGAAACCATCGCATCGACCCCTGTTCCGGAGCCTTTCGGGGCGTGGGGTGCGAGTGCCGGAAGCGGTCGGACCGCGTCCGGCGGGATCTTTGACAACCGGATACGAATGAACGTCTGCTCCGCCGGAGCCCGGTCGGTCCGTCCCTTTGAGGGTCGGGCGCGTTCGAAGCTCCGGCGAAGTGCAAGTTGCAATCACCGATACGTAAGTGATCGAGAGTGTCTGAGTTGGTCCGAATCGCATCGGCCCATTCGCCGGGTTTTTCCCGGGGTTTGGGCGAGATCGATCGTCACGCGTGCCCCGTCTATGCAAAGCGGGGCGGAGACGCGGCGGCCGGTTGGTGCGACCGAGCCACAAGGGCACACGGTGGATGTCTTGGCGTCGAGAGGCGATGAAGGACGCGGTAACCTGCGATAAGCCCAGGGGAGCTGGTAAACAAGCCGAGATCCTGGGGTTTCCGAATGGGGCAACCCATCCCTTTTGGGATACCGTACTCTGAATGTATAGGGGTACGGAGCGAACGTGCAGAACTGAAACATCTCAGTATGCACAGGAAAGGAAAGCAACAGCGACTCCGTCAGTAGCGGCGAGCGAACGCGGATAAGCCGGCAGAAGAGCGAACCGGATTGAAAGCCGGGCCAAAGAAGGTGCAAGCCCTGTAGCCGGAAGCCGGTGAGACCTTGAGTAGATTCGGGCTCGTGGAACCCGGACTGAACATGGGGGGTCCACCCTCCAAGCCTAAGTACTCCTCGACGACCGATAGTGAATCAGTAAGGCGACTGAACGATGACAAGAACCGCGATGAGCGGAGTGAAAGAGTACCTGAAACCGTGTGCCTACAAGCGGTCGGAGCCCTACGGGGTGACGGCGTGCTTTTTGCATAATGAGCCGGCGAGTTAGTCTGTACGGCGAGCCTAAGGCCTACCGGGCCGGAGGCGGAGCGAAAGCGAGTCTGAA
>CAZMPE010000044.1:0-11625 GCA_964567955.1 uncultured Phycisphaeraceae bacterium
GATCCGCGCGTGCTGCGCTCCGACAGTACGGCCGTTCGAGCGATCATGCACCGCCTCCGATGCGACCGCGGCGAACGGCCCGAGGCGTACAAGCAGCCGATTGACCCCTGCGTTCTGTGGCCTGTTTACGAAGCCCTGCGCGACGGCCGCCTGCGGCTTGCCGGCGGCAGCGCCGAGGAACCGTTCGCGGTCCGCCAGGCGAGGGGATGCATCCTTACGTTCACGGCCGACGTCGACCCACTGCGCACAACGGACGAGTGCCGCGCGATCCTGGCTCGCCCGTCGAAGAAGTGGGACCCGCTCCGCGTGGGCGCCAAGGCCGCGCGCAATCGCATTCTCAAGATCCCCAAGCCCGACACCGTCCTTCAGCGATACTGGAAGGCCACCCTGCGCGCCCGCGGGAAGGAACGTCCCTCTCCCTTCGGCGCGGATGCGACCAAGGTCATCGAGGCTTTCGCGCTCTACGATCACTACCTCAGCGACGGCCTGCAGGGCTACTTCGGCAACATCGGCTGGCGCTGGCGGCGCGCCGTCGCCGGTCTCGAGTTGATCGGGGCCAGGGGTGCAGCGAGGCTCATCCGCGAAGGCGCGGCGATCGTCGAGAAGTTCGGTCCCCTGCGGGATGAGCGCTCCGCCCTTGCTGCCAAGGAATGGGACGAGGCGACGTATTGCAAACTGGAACACCTCGGCGAGAGGTTCGACCCGCTTGCCCCAAGCGTGCAATGCGCCGTCGAGCGCTACATTGCTCAACAACCCTGCGACTTTGAGGCTCGATAGTCGCTCAGATCCTTTCTAGCAGCGCCACGCGCCGGCCGACGGTGGGGTTCCACGAAGTCGGCCGGATCGATCCTCCCGCCCAACCGTGACGGCGCGTTCTACAGCGGCACGAACGGGCTCTTGTCCGCCGCGCTGATCAATGTGCGGAGGCCGGGGAGCTGCGCCCGGAGCCGTTTGGCCAATCGCGGGAGGTACCCGCGCTCGGTGTTGGTGTGGCCGGCGAGGATGACGGACATCCCGGCGTTGAGTTCGGCGAGGACCTCGTGGTGGGTCATCTCGCCGCTGACGTAGACCTCGCAGCCGTCGGCGCGGGCGTGCGGGGCGAGGTCGGAGCCCGAGCCGGCGCAGACGCCGACGTGGGTCACGGGACGATCCGCGGAGCCGGCCTGCGCGACCTTGACCATGGTGATGCCGAGGTGCTTTTTGAGGCGCGCGGCGAGAGCCGTGAGCGTGACGGGCTGGTCGAGCACGAGGCGGCGGCCGAGGCCGCGGGAGCGTTCGGGGCGGCCGACGAGTTCGTAGACGTCGATGGCGGGCTCTTCGTAGGGGTGGAACTTGCGGAGGGTCTCGAGGGCCAGGGCGAGGGCGGCGCGGGAGCAGACCATTTCGAGGCGGACCTCCGGGACGGTCTCGAGGCGGCCGGCGGCCCCCACCGCCGGGGTCGTGTCCTTGTCGCCGAGGAACGTGCCGACGCCCGTGGTCGAGAAGGAGCAGACGCGGTACTTGCCGACGATGCCGGCGCCGCCGGTGGCGAGAGCGTTGCGGACGGCCTCGGCCTGCGCCGACGGGACGAACGTCACGATCTTGACCTGCTGCGTCTCGTCGCGGCGCACGTGGGCGGAGATGGCGCGGCAGTCGCCGGCGATCTTGCCGCCGGACTCGTCGCTCGGCCCGCCGCTGAGGCCCTCGCAGAGCCAGTCGGTGAGCCCCGCGGGAGCGGCGTCGAGGGCGGTGTGGGGCGAGTAGACGGCCATGCCGGCCTCGATGGCGCCGAGGATGACGCGTTCCTTCGGGGTCGCGCCGGTGATGCGCTTGATCGCGTCCCAGATGGGCGGGTGGTAGGCGATGATGGCGGATGAGCGCGCGGCGACGGCCTCGGCGAGGTCGGCCTCGGTGAGGTCGATGGTGAGCAGGACGGGGCCGACCACATCGCGGTCGAGCGAGCCCAGGAGCAGGCCGGCGTTGTCCCAGGTCTCGGCCAGGTGGGACGGGGCGATGGTCTCCATCGCGGCGGCGAGATCGCTGACCTTCATGGTCACCTCCGGTTCGTGGGCTCATCGTAGGGGGCGCGGGGAGGGTGGCGCGTCGGATAGCATCGGCGTGGTGAAGGCGGGCGCGGTCATCACGCTCCGGGCGCACGCGAAGGTCAATCTCGCGCTGGCGGTCGGTCCGCCGGAGCCGGCGGGGTCGGCGCACCCGGGGTGGCACCCGATCGCGTCGTGGATGCACGCGATCAGCCTGTGGGACGAGCTGACGATCGAGCCGCTGCCGCACGGGTCGGCGTTCGCGGTGTCGTGGGCGGAGGACGCGCCGCGCCCCGGCCCGATCGACTGGACGCCGGAGCAGGACCTTGCGGCGCGGGCGCACCGGCTGCTGGAGCGCGAGGCGGGGCGCGAGCTGCCGGCGCGGATGAGACTGGTGAAGAGGATCCCCGTCGGGAGCGGGCTGGGGGGCGGATCGTCGGACGGCGCGGCGGCGCTGCGCGGGCTGAACATGCTGTTCGGGCTGGGCCTGTCGACAACGCGGCTGGCGGAGCTGTCGCGCTCGCTGGGGAGCGACGTGGCGTTCTTCGTCGACGGTGAGCCGGCGCGCCCCGCGCTGGTCGAGGGCTTCGGCGACCGGATCGAACGGCTGGGGCGGACGCGGGCGGACCTGCTGCTGATCATCCCGCCCGTGGCGTGCGCGACGGCGTCGGTGTACCGCGCGTACGACGGGCTGAACCCGGGCGCGCTGCGTGCGGATCGGGCGCGGGCGCTCGCGGCCGGGGGAACGCCGGAGGGCGGGTTGTTCAACGATCTTGATCGCGCGGCGGAGGCGGTGGCGCCGGAGCTGGCGGGGCTGCGCCGGCGGGCGTCGGAGGCGGCGGGCGCGCCGGTGCACATGTCGGGGAGCGGGAGTTGCCTGTTCACGCTCGATGCGCCGGGCCGGCGCGCGGCGCTGGAGCGTGCGCTCGGGGAGGCGTCGGTCGTCGTGGCGTCGCTGGTCTAGGCCGTACACTGTGCGGAGCGGAAGGAGCCGTCCATGGCGAACGCGAAGCCGTACGTGGGGATCGACCTCGGCGGGACGAACATGCAGATCGGCGTGGTGAGCGCCGAGTCCAAGGTGCTGTCGCGCTCGAAGCGCAAGACCAAGGCGGAGGACGGGCGGGACGCGATCCTGACGCGGATCGTCGAGGGCGTGGGCGAGGCCTGCAAGGAGGCGGGTTGCAAGGTGGGCGACCTCGGCGGGGTCGGGATCGGCGCGCCCGGCGCGATCGACCCGGGGCCCGGCGTCGTGCTGGAGGCGGTGAACCTGCGCTGGAACGACGTGCCGCTGGCGAAGCTGCTCAAGCACCGGCTGGACCTGCCGGTGGTGGTGGACAACGACGTGAACGTGGCGGTGTACGGCGAGAACAAGCTGGGCGCCGGCGACAACTCGAAGGACCTGCTGGGCGTGTGGGTGGGGACGGGGATCGGCGGCGGGCTGATCCTCAACGGCGCGATCTACTACGGGCACCACATGACGGCGGGCGAGATCGGGCACATGATCGCGATGCCCGGGAACCAGCCGGGCAGCCGCTCGCTGGAGCACAACTGCTCGCGGACGGCGGTCGTGGACCGCCTGGTGCGGCTGATCAAGGCCAACCGCAAGTCGGTGATCCCGGAGCTGGTGGACGGCGACCTGGGGGACGTGAAATCCAAGACCATCGCGAAGGCGTACCAGATGGGCGACGAGCTGACGGTCGAGGTCGTGGACCACACGTCCGAGCTGCTCGGGACGTGCATCGCGGGCGTGGTGACGCTGCTGTCGCTGGGGCGGGTGGTGCTGGGCGGCGGGCTGACGGAGGCGCTGGGCGAGCCGTTCGTCGAGCGGGTGCGCAAGGCGGCACGCCAGAACGCCTTCCCCGACCGGTGCAAGCAGGTCAAGGTCGTGGGCACGAAGCTGCTGGACGACGCGGGCGTGCTGGGCGCCGCGCTGATCGCGATGGAGCGGGCCAAAGGCTGACCGCGGGCCCCGGAACAATCGGAAAGGAGCGTGGGCGTCGTGGCCCGGACCAAGCCGCCGAAGATCGAATCCCTGCCCGAAGCGCCGATCGCGCCGTGGATCGCGCCGCTGCAGCGCTTCCTCGGCGTCGAGGCGTCGAGCGGGCTGGTGCTGTCGGCGGCGACGGTGCTCGCGCTGGTGCTGGCCAACTCGGCGGCGTCGGAGTGGTTCCTGTCGCTCTGGCACACGCCCTGCCGCATCGCCATCGGCGGCGTGGGGCTGGAGAAGGAGCTGCTGCACGTCATCAACGACGGGTTGATGGCGATCTTCTTCTTCGTCGTGGGGCTGGAGATCAAGCGCGAGCTGGTGGCGGGCGAGCTGCGGGACCCGCGCAAGGCCGCGCTGCCCATCTTTGCCGCGATCGGCGGGATGGTGGCGCCCGCGCTGCTGTTCGTGCTGCTGTCGGCGATGCTGGACGTGGAGTCGTCGGCGCGCCGGGCGTGGGCGGTGCCGATGGCGACGGACATCGCGTTCGTGGTCGGGGTGATGGCGCTGTTCGGGCGTCGCGTGCCGCTGGGCCTGAAGATCCTGGTGCTGTCGCTGGCGATCGTGGACGATCTCGGCGCGGTCCTGGTGATCGCGCTGGTGTTCACCGAGCAGATCCACTGGGGGTCGCTCGGGCTGGCGGGGGCGGGGCTGGCGCTGACGTACGCGCTCAATCGCCTCGGGGTGCGGCGGGTCTCGGTGTACATCGCGGTCGGCGCCGGCGTCTGGCTGGCGGTGCTCAAGTCCGGCGTGCACCCGACCGTGGCGGGCGTGGCGCTCGGGCTGCTGACGCCGGCGAGCGCGTGGATCGGCGACAAGGCCCTGCTTGACGTGCTCGAGGACCTCTTCACGAAGATGCGGGGCGGAGCGGAGCGGCCCGCTCCGGCCGTTATGAAGGCCTCGCTCGGGCAGGCGAGCTTCGCGACGCGCGAGGCGGTCTCGCCGCTCGAGCGGCTGGAGAACGACCTGCACCCGTGGGTCGCCTTCCTGATCATGCCGGTCTTTGCGCTGGCCAACGCGGGAGTCGTGATCGAGCCCGCCGCGGCCAAGGACCCGGTGGCGCTGGCGATCGCGCTGAGTCTCGCGGCGGGCAAGCCGATCGGGATCATCGGGGCGTGCTGGCTGGCGGTTCGCGCGGGCGCGGCACGTCTGCCGGCCGGGGTGAGCTGGGGGATGCTGGCGGCGGGCGGGTGCCTCGCGGGGATCGGGTTCACGATGGCGCTCTTCCTGGCGTCGCTGTCCCTGCCGGCGGCGAGCCTGGACGCGGGGAAGATCGGGACATTGATGGGCTCGGTGGCGAGCGCCGCGCTGGGGATCGTGCTGCTGTGGCTGGCGGTGCGCCGGAAGTAGGCGCGTCCGGGAGCGGCGTAGGATGGTTGTGTCAACCGGCCCCGGGGAGTCCGCCGTGCACATCGCCGATTCGATTCTGGTGGGCGTGGATTTTTCGTCGTGCTCCGCCTCGGCGCTGCGCCAGGCCCTCCGGCTCGGGCGTGCCGGAACGGTGAAGCCCGTGTACTTCCTCGACACGTACGTCGCGGCGACGCTGGAGGAGGCGCTGACGCCAAGCCAGAAGGACATCCGGCGCGGGCTGATCGACGAAGCGCGGGCGTACTGGGCCGAGTTCCGCAAGGGCGTCGACGGGGCGTCGGCCCTCGAGCTGGACGTCGAGATCGACAACGCGGTGCGGGCGGTCTCGCGCCGGATCGCCAAGGACGGGGCGGACCTGCTCGTGGCCGGTGAGCGCGGGGCGGGGGACTCGAAGCGCGGCCCCGGTTCGTTCGCGTCCGGGTGCGTGCAGCACGCGCCGTCGGATGTGCTGCTGGTGCGCGAGGGCCAGCACGGTCCGTTCCGGCGCGTTCTGGCGTGCGTGGACTTCTCGGAGACGTCGCGGTCCGCGCTGCAGCGGGCGATCCGGCTGGCGCGTCACGACTCGGCGGCGCTCGACGTCGTGCACGTCTTCACCGCGCCGTGGAGCGCGCTGCACTACAAGGCCCCGACGCCCGAGGCGACGCCGCAGTTCCGCACGCAGTACACCGGCGTGCTGACGCGCCGGCTCGAGTCGTTCACGGAGGGCGCGGGGGAGCCGACGAAGGGGCTGCGGGTCGCGCACCACCTCGTGGAGAGCGCGCGGCACGGGGCGGCGATCGCCCAGTTCGCGAAGGAGCACGGCTGCGACGTGGTGGCGCTGGGGACGCGCGGGCGGACGAATCTGCGCGACGTCCTGCTGGGGAGCACGGCGGAACGCGTGCTGCGCGATGCGCCGTGCTCGATCTACGCCGTCAAGCCGCCGGCGGCCGCGGACTAATCCGGAGAGGGAAGAATGGACCCGCTCAAGAGCATCGTCGTCGGGATGGACTTCACGGAATGCAGCCGCGCCGCCTTCGCGGTCGCGGTGCGGATCGCGCAGTGGCACCAGTCGGACCTGACGACGGTGCACGTGATCGACGAGCTGGTGGCGTCGGAGCTGGAGGAGAAGCTGGGGGGCGGGGCGGGGTTCCGCGACTCGATCATGGCCGATGCGCGCCGGGAGTGGGAGCGGCTCGCGGCGCGGGTGCCGGGGGGCGAGCGCTCGAAGCTGGAGGTGATGATCGGCGGACGGATCCAGGGGATCCTCGCGACCGCCGCGGGGAAGAAGGCCGACCTGCTCGTGATCGGCGCGTACGGCGACCGTGCGCCGGATGTCGGGACGGGGACGGTGGCGACGGCGTGCGTGCGCAAGGCGCCGTGCGCCACGCTGATCGTTCGCGGGACGCAGGCGGCGCCGTACACGCGGGTGCTGGCGTGCGTCGATTTCTCCGACACCTCGCGGCGCGTGCTCGAGTCGGCGGAGGCGGTCGCGACCCGGGACGGCGCGGCCCTGGACCTGCTGCATGTCTTCCCCGCGCCGACGAACCTGTTCCCCTTCTCCGAGTCGATGCGCCGGTCGTTCGAGGAGGCGATCGGGGCGATCGAGAAGCGGGCACGCGAGCGGCTCGATTCGTTCTGCGCACCCGAGGGGCGGGCGCTGGCGTACCTCAAGGCCGAGCGCCACACCGTGGGGTTCGGCGGCAATGCGGGCCAGGCGATCGCGGACTTCGCGAAGGACCGGGGTTCGGACCTGATCGTCCTGGGGACGCGCGGCCGGACGAACCTGCGGGACCTGCTGATGGGCAGCACCGCGGAGCGCGTGCTGGCGTCGACGCCGTGCTCGGTGCTGGCGGTGCGCCCGGTCGAGTGATGAATGCGGGCCCGACGCCCGTCGGCGACGGACCCGCTCGGAGATGGCTCAGTCCACCCAGGCGTTGATGGTGACCGCGTTCGCGGACCCGCTGATCGCGGAGTAGGGCCGCAGATAGGCGTTGATGTTGTTCATGACTTCGGAGTCGGCGTAGGAGCCGAAGCCGGCATTGCCCCCGGCGGACGTGCCGCCCTCGGGCATCCGCGTCTTGTCGTTCTCATCGACGAAGACGTTGTCGCGCTGGGACTTCTCGCCCGCGGGCAGCCCGGTGAACGTGAAGATCAACCCCTCCGGATCGGCGGCGTTCACCGAATCCACGTGGTTGTCGTTGTAGCCGAGAAGACCGTCCCACTTCACGCGGCTGCCGTGGATGCGAAGAGTGAGGGACCGGTCTCCGAAATCGCTGTCGGGGAAGAGGTCCCACGTGGCGCTGCCGCCCGAGCCGTTGAACTTGTAGATGGGGCCGCGGTTGCCGAGGACGACCTCGGTGGAGTCGAACGTGTTGGACCACCGGGCCCTGCGTTTGCCGAAGGGCGGCTGGGTGGCGTAGGAGTTGTTGCTCTTGAACTGGTCCTCGCCCCCGATCACGGCGTCGAGGGGTGTCCCGTGGAACTTGGGGTCCCAGAGGGCGTTGACGCCCCCGGCCGGCGTGCCGGTGGGCTTGTCGTACTGGTAGCCCTCCATCACGCGGACGTCGCCGTTGGACTCGGCGGGGCTGACCAGCATCTCCGGCGGCGCCATCCCGTTGTACAGGAGCAGCGAGAAGATGTGGCGCGTCAGGTCCTTTTTGTAGTGTTGCCCGGCCGGATAGGCCGCGATCGTGCCGTCCGCCTTGTCGATGCGGCTCGGCAGCGGGTACTCGTCTCCGTGCGACTGGGCCCAGATCACCATGCCCTGCATGAGGCCGCGGACCTGGGATGAGTCTCTGATCTGGCGCGCGATCATCCTGGCCTGCCCGAGAGCGGGCAGGAGGATCCCGATGAGCAGGGCGATGATGGCGATGACGACGAGGAGCTCGATGAGCGTGAACGCTCGGTTCTGAGTGCGTGACATGAACGTGTTCTCCAAAGAGGGAGTGCGACCACACGCCACCGGGCCGGGCCCGGGGGCGACGCTGAAACCTGGCCCGAGCCGCGCACCGACAGCCCCGGGCGCGCAGGACGGGTGCCTGCGAGCCGCGTGCCCTCGGCGCACGGCCGGAACCGCCCCTGGCCCGCTCCGTTGCCCCCGACGCGCGCGTCAGATCACGCGCGGGCGGTCAGGCCTGCGGAGCGGCGGGCATACGGGATGTCGGCGTGAATGTGGACGCGGCAGAAGAGTGCGTGGCGGCGGTGACGCCGCCCATGAGAACGATGGATGCGATCGTCCACACCCGCGCCATCTCTCGCGAGAGTTCGCCTCATTATTCGCCCGAAAGGCAGGTGGGTTGCTCGAATTCGCAATGGCCAACGGCATCGTGCCCGGTTCACCGACTTGCGAGATTGCCAGTCAGCGCGGCGGGAAGCGCTGCCTGCCCCCGGGCACTTCGTCGCGCGCCGGCATCGCGGTCTGGTCGCCCGTTGGCCGGTGCCGAGGTTGAGCGTCGCCCAGACCTCGGAGGAATCGTTTGCGAAAGGCGGGATGTTCTGCTCACCAGATCTCGCGTCACCGTCTTCGGCGTGCGCACCTGAGTCCGGCCAAGGCAAGCAGCCCGAAAGTCGCCGGCGCCGGGACGACCTCGAATGAACTCGGAACATTGACTGCCACCCACTCATCCAAGGCGTGTCCCAGATTCAGTTCCAGCCAGACCCTGGGCGGGACGAGCGTCATGGTGTCGAATGTCACGGTGCGGGGCTCGTACGTGTTCGGAGCCCATGTTGCGTTCCAGAGAAGTGAGGGGTTTGCGGAGTACACGGGGCCAAACTGGACCGCATAGATCCCGAGCACGTTTCCAAGGCCGTCCGGAGTTCCCGGGTTGCCGCTTTGGGTTCCGAACGCCGGATTCACCGAAAGGCCCGAGAAGGTACCTGTTTCACCACCGGCCACATTGCGAAGGTCGAAGCGCGCGTCCGCGAACGAGGAGACAACGAGGAGTTGTCCGGTCCCCGGGGGCGTGTTCCAGGTCGCCAGTTGACCGATGCCGGGGTTGAGGGTCGCCCAGACCGAAACCCCCTGCACTTGCCCCGGGCCGATCACGGCCGAGTCGTAGACGACGTGGAAGGTCATCGTCTCCTGCGCGCGGGCATCCGGCGCCCACCAGAGGGCCCCCGCCGCGAGCAGGCCAATTCTCCATGTTGAACGTTTCATCTGTCGTCCCCCTGTCACGGCGTCGCCTGAATCATGGGCCATAGAAATCAGTCATGAACGCCGTCATGTCCTGCACGTCCAGACGCCCGTCGGCGTGGTAGTCGGCCTGGGGCTGCCCTTGAAGGAAGAGGTTGAAGAACGCCGCGGCGTCCCCGATGTTCTCGAATCCGTCGCCGTTGACGTCCAGGCCGCACGCGACTTCGAAGCGAGCGACCAGCGTGTACCAGACCTCCGTGGTTCCCGACGTTCCAAGCGGCAGTTGCGCATGCCCCCAGAAGATTGATGGCGCATCGGGGTCGGGATCGCAACCCGTGTAATCGCCCCAGTTGCGCTGACCCGGCAGTGCCCCGACATAGGCGGCGGCGCCAGGAAGAATCTCGACGGGCGGCTGGAATGAACTCTGCGAGTTGCACTTCACGGCGCGCCACATCGACACGTGTTTGTTCTCGCCCGACACGTTGAAAACGATCGCCGCGTTGTCAAAGGCATCCACGGCGATACTCGGGTAATACGCGTAGAGGGGCGCGGGCAGATCGAGCGTGCCGGATTGGATCAGCATGGGGCTGAATCCCGAGCCCGGCCACCCGTGCATGTCGAAGCGATACCAGCGCACGTACGCCCGGTCGGGATCGCTCACCGCGCCGGGCAGGCGCACCGTGTGAACCGCCCAGACATGGCGATTTCGATACACGGCGCATTGGAACCGGCCGTCGTCGGTGCTGATGAGAATGGTCGAGCCGGCCTGCGGAGCCTGGTTGAACTTCCGGTATTCGTCGGGAACCGCCAGAACCACGCTGCTGACGGGAGTTGGATCAGCGGGTCGGATCGCATAAAGCGTCACGCTGTTGCCGATCGTGCCGCCGAACCCGTAGCCGTCGTTGATCAGGTACTGTGGCGTGGAACCCGTGACCGGTCCGAACGCGACGGCCGGGGCAGACCATGTGTTGTTGACCGTGAAGAACGGGTTCGTCCCGGGCTCGAACACCGGCGGCTGGGTGCCATCCATGAGGGGGGCCTTCTCAAGCACAAGAACGCGCCAACGATCGCCAAACAGCGAGTTGAGTTGAAGATAGACATGGTTCGCACCGACGGAGAGCCCGGGGTTGTCCGTCTCGAAGTAGGTCGGAAGCACTCCGGTCAGTTCGATGCGGTAGATATGCCAACCCGGGTCCGGACCGGATGGATTCGGATCGCCGGTCTTTGTTACGGCGAGCGCGTAGTACCATCGGTCCCAGGGCGGCTGGATGTTCGTGTCATCGTACTGAAGACCCAAGGCCCAGAAGCGATCGGCACCCGCGTCGTAGACGACCTCGGGATCAATGACATGGTTTTCGTTTGGAAAGGGCGCGATCGGCGCCCAAAGCCCCGGCTGTCCCGTGAGGGGCGGGACTTGGGCAAGCCTGAGGTTCAGCGCGCCTGGCACGCCGTCTTTGTTGAACGCGCGAATCCCGAAATTGGAGATCGGCACGATGTGACACGGACCAACGGCGATCTCGGCGTCGGCTTGATGTGGCAACAGCAAGAGCGGGTGGTCGCGCTGAAATGCTTGGAATCCAAAGATCTCATTTGCAGGCGGACACAATGCATTGCGACCCGGGTCAGGGTCGATGGTCTGCGCGTAGGCTACCCCCCCCCCCCGCCCAGAAGAACATCGCCGATACGAACGACACGGACGACAGGGACGACACGGACGACAGGGACGACACGGACGACACGGACGACACGGACGACACGGACGCCATGGTCGGGGATCGCATCGTGTTACCTTTCGCCATGGCCAGTCGCACGTCGTAGAAGGTCGGCCGAGTTTAGTGTACATCAAGAACCAATCGACGGCTAGAGGCGCTCGCGCTTATGCGCGCAAATGGGTGGGCAAAGGCGCACGATCGAAATAGCACGAGCCGCCGGGAGCGGCTTCAATCGTGGTGTTGCCATTGGCGTTCGTGACGGTCAGTTGTTCGTGGAAGCGCCCCGATGTGACGATGGTAACGCGCCCGTTTTGATTGGCTCCGCCGTTGGCCGCGCCGAGCGCCGCCGTGATCGTACCGAAGATGCGGTCATCGCCGTCGGTGTCTTCCGCCGTGCCGAGATTTCCGTCCCGGTCAAAATCTTCTTCG
>CAZMPE010000045.1:0-11335 GCA_964567955.1 uncultured Phycisphaeraceae bacterium
ACCCCCCACCCCCCGCGCGGGATCCGGGCGGTCCATGCGGCCGCCCGGATCTCCGCCCTGCCACACGCAGGAGGCCGCCATGCTCAGCACCCGATCCTGGAAGACGACGACCGCGGGCCTGGCGGCGATCCTCGCCGCGCTCTTCGCCGCCCTCACCGCCGAGCGCGACGGCGACCCCGCCACCGTCGCGGACTGGAACACCGTCGCCATCGCCGCCGCGGCCGGCGCCGGGCTGCTCAGCGCCCGCGACAACAACAAGAGCTCCGAACAGGTCGGGGCGAAGTAGGACGGGGGAGTACGCAGAGGACGCGGAGATCGCGCGGAGATCGCGGAGAAGACGGGTCACGCGAAGAGCGCGAAGAGGAAAGGGCTCGCATGAATCGAAGGACGTTCGGCGTGCTGTTCCTGCTGTGCGGGCTGGCCGGATGCGCCGCGGACACCGCGCGGGTGCGGACGCTCTCGCCGGCGCTGGCGGCCGCCTGGCCCGGCGTCGAGGCCGACGCCCGCCTGGGCGTGAAGGCCCGCGCCCACCCGCAGGCCGCCCTGCTGCTGGGCGTCGAGGCCGTCGACCCCGTCGTCGCGCGGCAGCTCGAGGGCCGGCTCGACGAGTTCGGACGGGCCATCGGGGCGCTGCACGCGCCGTAACGCGGGGGACCTCACGCGGACTGCAGACATCTGCAGGACTCCTATGGACCCGATCGAGACAGAACTCCGGGCGGTGATCGACGAGCTGCTGCCGGCCCTCGGGGACCGGGCCGCGGACGTCGGGGACTTCGCCGCCCACGTGGCCGAGGAGCTCGCGATGGCCTACGGCCGGCCGGGCTGGGCGCTGGCGGTGCAGGCCGGGCGGGACCGGGTCCTCCTGCACGCCGCGGTGCAGGCCGTCCACGCCGGCGAGGCCGCCGACGCCGCGGTGCGCCGCACCCTCGTCGCCGCCCTCCGCATCGCCGCCGCGGCCTGGAGCGGGTAGATGGCGGAGACCAACGGGCGGGCCACCTGGGCGGTGCTCGGCGTCTGGGCCGGCGTCATCCTGACGCTGGTCTTCGGGATCGGCTCGGCGGTGGGCTGGCACTACAACCAGCGGATGGGCCTCTTCGAGCGGATGGTCGTGGGCCTGCAGGACCGCGAGCTGGCCCGGGCCTTTGAACAGGGACGCCTGGCCGAACGCATCGACAACCACGGGGCCAGGCTGGTCGCGCTGGACGAGGTGCTGCAGCGCGAGATGCGGCTGATCAACGACCGCACGCTCGAGCGGCTGGGGGCCCTGGACATCCGCCTGCAGGACGAGATCCGCCACGCGGCGCGGGTCGGCGAGGAAGACCGCGAGACGATCAAGGCGCTGGTCGCGGAGATGCGGGAGTACCAGGACATGGCCCGCGGCCTCAACGCGGCCCAGGAGGAGCGGTTGCGGGCCCTGGAGCGCGGGCCGTAGACTCGCCGGCGAAGGAGCACCCCATGCCCGGCGACTGCACACCGATCCCCAAAGAGTACCCCCCCAACGCCACCCTGTCGCAGCAGCAGTGCATCGATGCCGCGTACAGCCAGTACCGGGCCGCCCTCGCCGCCTGCAACGGTGACCAGGCCTGCTGCAAGTCCGCCCTGTCGGCCTATACCGAGGCTGTTCAGCGCTGCATGGCCCCTAAGGGATGAATCCGTGAACGAGACCGAGCGCTCCGAGGGCTGGAAAGGATCGATCAGCCCGATGGAGCTGCGGCTCTACGGACTCATTATTGCGGCAGTCCTCGGGGCCAACCCGATGGTCAACGCGCTCCGCACCGAGGAGCCGCGGACGATCACGCTGCAGCTCGACGGGATCCGCGATTCGCTCGGCGAGCTCAAGGACGCGGTCAAGGAGGGCAACCGGCAGTTCATCATGATCAACCAGCGGGTCAACGAGGTCGAGGGACGCGTCAGCCTCCTCGAGGAGCGCACCAAGCGGCCGGGCTAGCCCCGCGCCGCCGGGCCGCCACCCGTGCCCTTCTCCCCCATCGAGATCCTCGCGTCCGGTTCGTCGACCGGCGCGACCACGCAGCAGACGGCGTCCTTCACGCCGCCGCAGAACGCGCTCATCTGCGTCGCGTTCCGCTACCACCGCTTCCCCACCACGGCGCCCACCGTCACCGGCAACAACCTGACGTACGCCCAGGCGCACGCGAACGCGTTCCGCGTCTTCGCCAGCTCCAACGTCGTCACGCTCTTCATCGGGATGGGGAACAACCCGGCGGCCGGGCCCATCACCTTCACCTTCGGCGGCGCGACCACGAACCTCGACTGGGTCGTCTTCGCGATCAAGGGGACGGACACGAGCGGGTCGGGCGGGTCCGGGGCGATCGTCCAGGCCGAGAGCGCCGCCCAGTCCAACGGCATGAGCATCACGCTGGCGGCCTTCGGCGCCGCGACCAACGGCACGCTGGGGGTGCTCGCGATCAACGCCAACAACGCCGTGGACCCCGGCGAGGGATTCGACGAGGTCTACGACGCGGGGCAGACGGACGCCCGGCTCTTCGTGGAATGGCAGACCCAGGCGGACACGGGCGTCGATGCCAGCTTCACCGGCTCGGCCGGCTGCATCGGCGTCGAGATCAAGGTGGGGCCGTCGCCGGCCCGGGCCGTCGGCGGCGGCGTCTCCCCCGGCGGGCCCGCGTACCTCGGGGCGTAGGAGCACAGCATGGCGACCAGTTCGCGGGTATCGACCGCCGACACCAACAAGACCCTCGTCAAGGCCGGGGGCACCACGCTCTTCGGCGTGCTGGTGGACAACCGCAACGCGGCGGCGCGGTTCCTGAAGTTCTACGACGCCGCGGCCGCCGGCGACGTCGCCGTCGGCACCACGGTGCCGGTCCTGCGGATCCCCATCCCGGGGAACACCGCGGGGGCCGGCGTCGCCTTCACCATCCCCGGAGGCGGGCACCGATTCACGAGCGGGATGGTCTACGCGATGACCACCGGTGCCGCCGACACCGACACGAACGGGATCTCGGCCTCCGAGTCGCACATCAACGTGTTCTACGACGGCTGATATGGCCACGATCGACACCGATCTCCAGACGATGCTCGACGACTGCCACGCCGAGCTGGGCAACTCGGTCACCCTGCGCCGGAAGGTGGAGGGCGCGATGAACACCACCACCCTGGTGCGCGCGACCACCGACGGCGACACCACCGTCACCGCCATCCGCTCCGAGCGCGAGATGGGGCCCGCCGGCGGCTCGGGCGGCGCGATGGCCGTCGAGATCACCTACCGCGTCCGGGCCAGCCAGCTGGCCAACATCCCCGCACCCGGCGACAGCGTGGTCGACGGGGGCGTCGAGCGGCCCATCGCCCGCGTGGCCCGCGCCGCCAACGACAAGGCGTACGACCTCGTTTGCCGCGACCTGCGCAAGAGCGCGTAGAGGACCCACCCCATGCCCAGCAGCACCGCCACCCTTCGCCGGTTCGAGGCCGGCGGCGTCCTGACCATCAACGACGGCACCACGGCGTACGACATCGTCGCTGTCGAGCCCGGCACCCTCGAGTGGCAGGAGGGATTCTACAAGCCGCTCGAGTACACCGACCGCGGCGCCATCCAGACCCCCTACGAGGGCGACGAGCAGCCCAGCCGGATCAAGGTCCGCGTCAAGTACACCGGCAGCCACGCGGCCGCCGATGTCCGCAAGCACGTCGTCAGCCGCGACACCTCCACCGGCAAGATGAAGATGTACACCGTCACGATCAAGAACCCGGACTACAAGGGCGCGATCACCGGCGAGCAGCTGCAATGGGCCAACTGCTGGCTCTCGTCCCCCGCCCGCGTCAGCGCCGGCCAGGACTTCGACCACGTCGAGGTCGAGTTCATGTCCAAGGCCGTCAGCCCGAGCACCAGCACCTACTAGCCGGGACCGGGCGGCCGCGCGCCGCGGCCCCCGCGGAAGAGACACATGGCCGACGCACGGATCGACCAGGCCGCGCTGGCCAAGCTCGTCATCGCGCGGCTGGAGTCCGTCACCGGCCTGACCGTCGTCTACCCCCGCGAGGCGGACCCCGATGCCAACGGGTTCATCCGCATGCTGCCCCTGAAGGTGGACCGGCGCCCCCGCACCCGCGACGGGCAGGCCGGCGAGCCGGACGTGGCCGACGTCGAGGGCGAGCTGCTCGTCGCGGTCGGGCCGGGGTACGGCTCCAGCGCCGCCGGCGACGCGGCCCTGCAGAAGGTCGTCGACGCCCTGGACGAGCGGACCCTGCGCGAGAGCTTCGTCGGCGACGCGACCCACCAGCTCGACCTGGGCCGCCTGCAGACCCGCGGGCTCGTCCACTTCGACGAAGAGAAGCGCGTCGAGGTCCTCGGGGCCGCCTTCCGCGGCACCGCCACCCGCACCACCGGCACCAGCACCCTGAGCCTGCTGGCCTAGGAGACCACCATGCAGCAGACCGCCTGCGATATCACCGGAGCGGCCGGCCCCGCCGGGTCCAACACCCGCGCCCGCCGCGCCGCCATCGGCAACGTCGAGATCGACGTCATCGTCCAGGTCAGCGTGGTCGGACGGCCCGGCGGCGGGGACGTGTCCGACGCCGGCTTCGACCGCGCGGTCGAGGCCTTCATCGCCGCGGAGAAGACCGCGCGGGCCGAGGCCGCCGCCGCGGAATAGCCGCACAAGGGGGGATCATGCTGTCGATCGAGTCGATCGGGCAGGAGCTGTCGCGCGGGATGCTCCGCTTCCGCGGCCGCGACCTCCCCGCCCGGGCCGTCACCGCCCTCGAGACCGAGGAGCTGATGCGGGCCTTCCCGCAACCGGCGCCGCCGAAAGTCCACGACCCCACCAGGGGGAGCGCCGCCCCGAAGATCGAGGACCGCGCCGACCCCGCGTACCAGCGCGAGCTGCGCGAGTGGTACCGCCGGCTGGCCGCCGCCGAGGTGATCGTCGCCGCGGGCCTGGAGCACAAGGGGCGCCGCTGGGAGACCGAGGCCCGGGGGCGCGAGGGATGGATCTCCGAGGCCGCCGGCGCCCTGCTCGCGACCGTCAGCCAGCAGGAACTCGACGCCCTCTTCAACCAGGTCCGCGACCTCGGGGTCCGCGACCCGGGGGAATCCGCGCCCTCCTGATCGCCGCTCAGGAGGGGGACACGCCGGCGCGGGAGCCCGAGGCCCTGCCCGGCGTGCGCATCGAGACGGCGCTGATGGCGGTGCTGCGGGTGTGCGAACGGTTCGGGCTGCGGCCCGGCGACGTCGACCGGATGAGCCCGGGGCTCGTCCGCGTGCTCATCGAGTACGACCTGGTCCGCCGGCAGGAGGAGCAGCGCGGGTGATCAACGGCCGGATCGACAGCCGCGTCTTCCGCCGGAAGATCCGCGACGCCGTGCGCGCCTCGCCCGAGGCCCGCCGCGCCGGGCTCGTCCTCATGGGCCGCAGCGTCGCCAACGTCATCGTCCGCCACAGCCCGCGGGACACCCAGCGCTTCGTCCGCTCGTTCGTCATGGCCGGCAACGAGGCGGGCGTCCTGACCATGCCGCTGCCCAAGCTGGTCCCCAGCCGCTACCTGGCCGACCACCAGAACCGTCTGCTGCGGCAGTACCGCAAGCTCGTCGGGTTCCTCGTCACGTGGTACGGGGATGTGCACTTCCCCACCCGCCGCAAGCCCGACCGCTGGTTCCACCGCCTGCGCGAGGCGATGCTCAAGGCCGAGCGGCAGCTGGCCGAGATGACGGAGACCGCCATCCTGATCGGCGGGCGGCGCTCGGGCGTCCTGTCGCGCCTGGCCACCGTGCGCCGCGAGGAGCACGGCGGCACCGGCCGCTGGCTGGACTACGCCGGCCGCACCTACCTCGAGCTCCGCAGCCTCGAGCCGCACGCCGCCATCGTCGAGAGCCGCACCCGCGTGGTCTCCACCGCCATCTCGAACCTCCGCGGGTTCGGCCTGATGCGGGCCGGGGACGCGTACATCGCCAAGGTCGCGCGGGCCGCCCAGCTCGCCGACTTCATCGGCGGACTGGCCGCCTGACCATGCCCGCCGACCTCGTCGCCAGGATGGGCCTCGATGACCGCGAGTTCCGCAAGGGGCTCGACAGCCTCGTCGCGCAGATCGACGGCGCCAACCAGCAGATGGAGAAGGGCTTCAGCCGGACCAGCCGGGCCGTCGAGCGCATGATGCGCTTCCAGGTCATCGGCCGCATGGTCCGCGGGGCGTGGCGCGAGGCCGCCGACGCCGTCAACCTGTACGCCGAGCAGAACGACTTCGCCAGGGCGGCGCTCGAACGGATGCAGGGGCCGCTCGAGCAGCTGAAGGTGTCGATCGGGCGGGACGTCTTCCATGCCCTGTCGGCGCTGGAGGGCCCGATCAGCTCGGTCGTCGGCTGGATTGAGCGGGGGCGGACGGCGATCGTCGACTGGCTGGCCGCGCCCTGGGCCGACGAGGGGATCGACGCGGCCCGCAGGGCGATGGAGGAGCAAGACGCGGCGATCCGGCGCGACAACGCCTTCCGCGGGCTGTCGAACCAGGCCTTTGCGGGACTGGCCAGCGCGACCGGCGACAAGGCGGGCGCCGCGCTGGCGCGCGAGACGGAACAGCACGAGAACAACCGCCGGGCGATCGCCGAGGCGATCAAGACCTACAAGCTGCTGCCCGACCAGGTCGAAGCGCTCCGGGAGACGGAACGGCAGCGCCACGAGGCCGCGGTGCGGGCGATCATCGATGAGGACAACGCGCGGCTGGTCGCCGCCGAGCAGCAACGGCAGCGCGGGATCGACGAGGAGGCCCGCAAGGCCCGCGACGCGGACCAGAAACGGACGGACGCCCTGGACGAGCTCGACCGCGCCGTCCGGATGATGGAGATCGATGAACTCAGGGCCCGCGGCGAGAAGGAACGCGCCGACGAGGCCCGCCGGCGGCTGGAACTGGAGCAGCGGATCGCCGACGTGATGGAGAACGAGGCCCTGACCGAAGCCGAGAAGCTCGAGGCGGCCCGACGCCTCCGCGTCGCGGCCGCCAGCCTCGAGGCCGCCGAGCTGGCCGGCGCCAAGCCCGTCGCCCAGGACCCGATCATCCGCACCTTCACCCTCGCCGCCGGGCTGGGCGGCGGAGGGCTCGAGCGGCAGGTCCTCGGCACCGGCGGCACGATCAACCGCGCCCAGGAACTCGCCCGCCAGCAGCTCGCCGAGCAGCGGAAGACCAACCAGACCCTCGCCAAGATCGCCGAGAACACCGAGAGCCGCGTCGCTCTCTATGGCCCGTAACGCATGTCCGACGTCGTCGCCACGCCCGTCAACGACCCCGAGATCGGGGCCGAGCACATCGACCGCCTCACCGGCGGCCACTACACCGGCGAGCGCTTCTACATCATCAACACCCGCCGCATGGACAGGGCCGTCCGCGCCCTGGGCCTGCCCGCGGACGGAGAGCCCTGGTCCGAGGAGTTCCCGACGCTCAGGTGCCGGCAGCTGGCCCTGCGCCAATGGGGGGGGCAGGACAGCGAGATCACCGGCGTCAACGGGCGCTCCATCGCCGTCGCCCGCTACTCCACGCCGGGGTCGGACGGGCGGCTCCCGCCGCCCCAGGTCGGCGACAAGTGGACCGAGATCCGCCCGGCGACGCAGACCATCACGACCCGCTTCGACGTCCGGGCGCCCTCGAACACCAACCCCTTCCTCAACCTCCCGATCGCCGGCGGAGACGGGGCCCCCAAGACCGTGGGGCAGACCCAGCTCATCGTCCACACGTTCTACCCGGACTTCGGCGCCATCCCGTGGGTCAAGCTCATCGACTTCCAGACCCGGGGCGTCGTCAACGACGACCAGGTCGAGGTCCCGCCCGCGTACGGGCAGGCCGCCGGCGGGCCCAGCTTCGTCTTCTCCAAGGGCCAGCTCCGCTTCGAGACGTACGAGGTGATCGGCCGCCTGAGCGGCGAGGAGGGCCTCGTCGAGGTCGCCG
The DNA here is from genome assembly GCA_964567955.1 of uncultured Phycisphaeraceae bacterium. Classification (GTDB taxonomy): domain Bacteria; phylum Planctomycetota; class Phycisphaerae; order Phycisphaerales; family UBA1924; genus CAZMPE01. The sequence continues at coordinate 7,902 of CAZMPE010000045.1, forward strand.
TCGTGCTCATCGTCGCCAAGGACCACCTGTTCCGCTGGGTGCAGGAGGACGAGAAGGGCAACGCCCTCGGGAGCGTCGCCTGGGCGCAGCTCTACGAGGAGGATGACTTCGGGGGCCTCTGGTGACCGGCCTGCCCGCCAAGCCGATCCCCGGACAGCCCGTTCGCGCCGAGACGGTCGCCAAACTGATCGAGGCCATCGAGGGCCTGTACGCCCTCAAGCCCGGGCAGGGCATCACCATCCGCAAGTCCGGCGGCGGCCTGACCATCGCCCTCGACTTCGGCCGCCAGGTCTGGCTGCGTGCGATCGTCCGCGCCGTGCACGGCCCCCCGGGATGGGCCGGGCCCGAGGCCGCGCCCGTCACGCTGTCGCAAGTCACCTACGACCTCGAGGCGATCGACCGGCAGTTCAGCATGACCGGCGTGACCCCGTACTGGGGACGACCGGTGCACGGCGACGAGGTCATGGGCTGGGCCGCGCCGGTCGGACGCCGCTGCTTCGTCGCGCGGTTCCCGGGGAACGGCGACACACTGGCGTGGATCGAGGAGCGGATCGCCTTCGCCGACTGCCCGGGCCCCGGCGACCAGGTCGTCGGGCCCGACATCGTCCCCCCTGTCCCCCCCGACCCTCCCCTGCCCCCGACTCCACCGGTCGGCCATACGCCACCCATCCCCGGAGCGCCGGCCGGCGCCGGGCCGCCACCGACGGCCGGCGGCGGCGCCGGCATGGTCTCCGCCGTGAACTAGGAGCCGCTCATGCCCGATGTCACCGACAAGCCCGGACCCAAGGAGCGCCGCTGCTGCTGCTGCGGCGACGTCTTCGCGGGTGACCCGGCCCGGCGCCTCCGCCGTGTCGACGTCCAGGACCGCACGGGAGCCGAGTTCCCGCTCGACGTCGAGTTCGCCGTCACCGGCCCCGGGCCGGTCTGCCCCGACTGCGCCGCCGACGCCCTGCGCCGCGCGGTCTGACCAGCGCCACCGACAGGATCCCGCGGCTCCTTCCCGATCGAGCCGCGGGGCCGTCCCCCCTGAGAGCACCACATGGCCATACGCACCGTCACCGGCGCCAACCAGAACCTGACCACCGACCTCGGCGGGACCGTCAGCGGCGGCGACACCGTCTACGTCGGGTTCGGCAGCGTCAACTACAACAACGCCAGCGGCAACGACCTCTCCGCCGCGGACCTGGTGCTCTTCGAGACCAGGCCCGGCTGGGACGGGTCGATCGCCTCGGGCGCGCCGCTCAAGCTGGTCTGCAACCAGACCAACACGGGCATCGCCCGGCTGCACTGGGCGGGCCGCGAGATCTACCTCCAGTCCTCGAGCGGCTCGGGCGTCATCTACCGCATCGAGATCGCCCCGACCGGCGGCGGCAAGGTCTTCCTGTCCACCTGCGACAACGAGATCCTCATCCAGACCGCGGGCGTCCTCGAGGCCGAAGCGACCGCCGACCTCGAGAATGTGTACGTGATGAACCGCGCCCAGGCCCTGCTCAAGGAGAGCGGCCCGGAGATGACGACGCTGCGGGTCGGGGGCGACGCCCGCGTCGAGTGCCAGCGGGACTTCGTCAACGGGTACGTCTCGGGCGCGGGCCAGCTCCGCGTCACGCGGGCGGCCGTGACGCCGAGCATCCTCGAGTTCAACGGGGGGTACGTGGACTGGAGGGGCGGGAACATCACCGACCTGTACGTCTACGGCGCCAACAACGTCCTGGACCTCCGCGGCATGCCCACCGTGCTGACCGTCAGCAACAAGCGGTTCCGCGGGTTCCTGGAGATCTGGCTGACCGCCGACCAGCCCGAGCCCACCTTCTCGAGCACGGTCGACGAGTACGTCAAGGCCCGGATCGTCCGCAAATGAAGCGCGCGCACACCCTCCACGGGTTCGACCTGAACCGGCGGGACAACTGGTTCCGCGTCCCGCTGGAGCGGGTCACCCCCGGCGACGGCGGCGTCGTCGTGGGCGCCACGCTCAAGACCGGCACCTGGGCGACCGGGACGCTCACCGTCAAGTACTACTCCGGCGGGGCCGGGCCCTTCGACTTCCCCACCGCCAAGAGCATCGCGGCCGGCGGCGGCGTCGTCCGTGTCTCGGCCGCGGAGCTCGAGGGCGTCGACGAGCTCGAGGTGCGGCTCTCGGACGTCGCCGGCGGGACCGCCAGCGCCGACATCGGCGTCACGATCGACGAGCGATGAGCGCGCCCCTCGCCCTGCGCACCGGGGACCGGGCCCGCCGCCTCGGCGGCGGGCTCGCGGCCACCACCGGGTGCGCCGACGAGTGCTGCACCCCCGCGGGCTGCCCCCACTACTGGAAAGCCACCCGCTGCGCCGGGGGCGGCCCGTGCAGCGGGCCGCTCGAGGTGTACCTGTGCGCCGACTACGCGTGCGCGCCGGGCGCCGGGGGGCCCGTGCCGCACGGGACCGTGGTGCGGGTGGCGCCGGGGAGCTGCTACACCGTCAGCCACTCCGCGAAGTACTACGACTGCCGGCCCCCCAACCCGCCCCAGCCCCCACCCGGCGGGCAGTGCCTCCCCCTCGGGGCCATCCTCGTCGAGCCGCCGCCGGGCGCGTGCGTGCCGGACGGGTGCGCCGACCCGGGGTGCCAGCCGGTCAGCGGGTACTACCGCCTCAGGCCGTGCGCGTGCTCCGGGTTCCACGGGCAGCTCGAGCCGCTCGTGCCCTGCGAGGTGTACTGGGCCGCGGTCAACGCGGGCAACGCGTGCCCGTACGCGATCGTGCCCGGGCCGTCGCCCGCGGCGCCGCCGGAGATCTGCGCCACGGTCGACCCCTCGGCGCTCATCGTCGATCCGGGGTCGGCGCCGATCGTGCTGGCGCTCTCCGCCGGCGGGTGCTGCGCCTGCTGCGCGCAGGTGCACGGGACCTGCATCCGCGAGACCACGCCCGTCGGCACGCGGCGGTGGACGCAGGGCGTGCCCGACCCGCAGGCCTGGCCGGGCAGCGTCGAGCTCTGCTGCGACCGCACCGGATCCGCCGCCTACCGGTTCCGCCGGTCGGTCTTCAGCCCGCCGGGGCCGTCGGGCGTCCAGTGCGTCATCCGCGAGGAGGAGATCGACGGGCAGATCGGGCCCGCCGGCGGCGCGGGGCAGATCGTGGCGCGGTACCGCGACCGGACCACGTGCCAGGAGCCCTTCGGCCCCTGGCACACGGAAGTGTGCAGCCGGCCCGAGGCGGTGTGCGGGCCCCCGGTGGGCGAGGGGCCGGGGGGGTACCCGATCCTGCCCCAGTGCGGCGGGCTCGGGACCGTGAGCATCTGGAGCGCCGAGGAGGTCCGGACGGCGGCGGCCTACCGGCTCACCGGCACGGGGGTCGACAGCAACCTGCAGCTCTCCGAGCAGTTCAGCGTCGATATCACGGTCGCCGCCGGCCCGGGGAACTGCCGCGAGTGCGGCCCGGGCCCGACGCCGGCCGGGCCCGCG
>CAZMPE010000046.1:0-11330 GCA_964567955.1 uncultured Phycisphaeraceae bacterium
GCGGTAGACCCACTGCTCGCAGAAGCGCTCGAGGCTCTCGCCGGAGACTTCTTCCAGGGTCTTGCGGGAGTCGTTGGTCTCGACGGTGGCGAACTTGAATCGATCGACGTAGACCGAGAGGGCGCGGAAGAAGACTTCGTCGCCAAGGCGCCGGCGGAGCATGTGGAGGATGGAGGCGCCCTTGGGGTAGGGGTTGGCGGCCCGACCGAAGACATCGTCGGGGTGTCGGTACTCCTTGCTCGCCATGGCGGGCTGGAAGGGGGCGGCGGCGTCGTCGCCCTCGCGCGACTGGTCGAAGTTGTCAAGGACGGTCGCGGTGTACCCGTCGGGGCCGTCGCGTTCCTCGGCCCAGAGGCACTCGGCGTAGGTGGCGAAGCCCTCGTTGAGCCAGATGTGCTCCCACGAGCGGCAGGTGATCAGATCGCCGAACCACTGATGGGCCAGTTCGTGGGCCGTCAGACCGTCGGGGTCCTCGAAATCGACGGCATCGGGCGAGAGGAGGTGGCCGTCGTAGAGGGTCGTGGCGGAGGTGTGCTCCATGCCGCCGGCGCCGAAGTTCCAGACGAGCACCTGGGCGTACATGTCCCACGGGTAGGGCTCATCAAACCGGCGCGCGAAGAGGTCGACCATGCGGGCGGTCCGGCCGTAGGTCGCGCGCACGTCGGCGGCGCGCCCGGGCTGGACGTAGACGGGCATGGGGAGGTCGGGGCGGCCGATATCGACGATGTCGAAGGTGCCGACGACGAGCGTGACGAGGTAGGGGACGTGGGGCTTGTCCTGCACCCAGTGGAAGACCGCACGCCGCGCAGGATCGGCGGCGCCCTCGGGGACACGGCGCGTGACCTGGCCGACGCGGCGCGCCTCGGCTGCCGGTTGGATCGCGGCGGGGGGCTCGGGCTGCGAAACGAGTTTTCCGTTAGAGACGACGGTGTAGCCCTGCGGCACGTTGACGATGAGTTCGGTCGTCAGCATGTCGTTGGGGAAATCGTGGCAGGGGAACCAGAAGCTGTTGTCCTCGGGCTGGCCGAGCGTGTGCAGCTGGGCCGCGCGGCCGGGCCATTCGGCGGAGCGGGGCGTCCAGATGAGGCCCCTCGGGGGGTCATCGACGGAGTAGCGGATCTCGATGTCGCGTGCCCGCCCGACGGCGAGGGCCGGCTCGAAGTTGATCCGGAGAACGCGACCGTCGTGCTCGAATGTCGTGCCCACGGGGGAGTCACCGAGAGTCCTGACGGAGGCGATCTTGAGGAGCTTGGCGTCCAGAGGGAGCGACGAGAGAGCGCGGCCGACCGGGACGATCCGGAGCGTCTGGAGCGCATCGAAGGTCGGGCGGTCCATATCCGGGATCTCGATCTCCAGACGCATGTGGCGGTAGTCGACGAAGGGGTGGCGGGGGTAGTTCGCCAGGTCGCGGCCGGTGTCGGGGTCGAACGTGCCGACCGTCAGCTCCTGCGCGTGCAGCACGCCGGTGCAGGCGAGAATCGCCGAGGCGAGCCACGGGCTGAGGCGAAGAGTGTTCATCGGGCCACCGCCATTCGGCCGAAGGCCGGGCGTCCGATGGCCTGCGCGAGGCGGCCGGCGACGAGGGCGGCGCCGGCGGCGGCTCGGACGAGTTCGTCCTCGTGCGGGTCGAGGGCGACGCGCGTGAGCTCGCTCCTTGGGGCGGGGTCATCGAACGCGGCGAGATGCTCGATCGCCTGGAGGCGTGCGAAGATCGAATCGTGGTCGAGTTGGCGGAGCCACATGGCCAAGGATTTGTGCACGGTGGTGGGGGCGACGACGGACATGCCGGGATCGACGATCATGTCCGACGGCTGTTCGTCGAGCCGGAATCGGCGATTGACGCTGCGCACGTCCGAGTCGACGTAGACGTACCGCCCCGAGCCGTCCGCGAAGGTCAGGTAGATCGGCAGGAAGAAGGCGTATGCCGGGTTGTCGGCGTCGATTTTCTGCTTCTGCTGAACCGTCACGGCCAGTTCCGAGTTGGGCGCGTCCCATTCGAACGTGACCTCGAGTCGCGGGAGCCCGGGGCGCCTGGTCCACTGGTCGAAGAACCGCTCGAGGCTCTCGCCGGAGGCCTCCTCGAGGCAGCGGCGGAAGTCGTCGGTCTCGGCCAGCCCGAACTTGTACCGGCGGATGTACTCGCGCACGCCGGCGATGAAGGCGTCGTCGCCGAGGCGGGTGCGGAGCATGTGGAGGACGATCGCGCCCTTGGCGTAGACGTTGTTGGCGCGGATGAAGTTCTCCATGGGGTTGTGGTAGCGCCGGCTGGCCATGCCGGGGAACATCGGCGCGTAGGTGCGGTTGGTCGCGCGCTCCATGCCCGCGAAGCCGGCGATCTTGCGCTGGTAGGCGCGCCGGCCGGCCTCGGGGCCGTTGCGTGTCAGCGCATCGTGCTCGGCCCACAGGGCCTCGCCCATGGATGCCCAGCCCTCGCCGAGCCAGAGGTGCTCCCACGACCTGTACCCGACGAGGTCGCCCGTCCACTGGTGGGCGAGTTCGTGCGCGATGATGTCGTCCTGGCTTCCCGCGCGGGCGTACGCGGAGCTGGCCTGCATGGTCGTGCCGGAGGTGTTCTCCATGCCGCCCGCCGCGAAGTTACGCACGAGGAGTTGGGCGTACTTGTCCCAGGGGTAGGGCTGATCGAAGTAGTTCTCAAAGAAGACCATCATCTCGGGGGTACGGGCGTAGGCGGCCTTGGCCGTTGCCTCTGACCCGATCGGCGCGTAAAGGTAGTTGGGGACGGGGTTTGCCGGGTTCGCCCCTTCGGTTTCGAGGCCGACGATGGTGAACTTTCCGACGACGAGCAGAACGAGGTAGTACGAGTGGGGCTTGTCCTGCAGCCAATGCCAGGTGGTCCGCCCGCCGGGCAGGAGCGTCCGGCTCACGAGACGGCCGTTGGAGCAGACCTGGAAGCCGCCCTCGACCGTCACGAAGAGTTCGGTGGTCAGTCGCTCGTTGGGGAAGTCGTGGCAGGGGAACCAGGTGTGGTTGTACTCGGGCTGGCCCTGGCTGTGGATCTGGGGGACCCGGTCGGTCTCGCTGAGGCCCTGCGGATCGCCGTCGCTCCAGGTCAGGCCGGTCCCGCGGTTGCGCCCGTAGTCGACGGGGTACGTGATGACGACATCGACCTTGCGGCCCAGCTCGACGGGGCGGCGAAAATCGATCGCGAGCAGATTGTCCGTGTTCTCGAAGGTCAGCGGGCGGCCGTCGGAGGTGACCGACTCGATGGTCATGCTCGCCGCGTTGAGCAGGAGGCGGGACCGGGCCTTGCCGACCGGGGTGATGGTCAACGTTTCGACGCCGCGGGCCCTGGGCTCGCTCATGGTGGGGATGTCGAGGTCCAATCGCATGTGAAGGTGGTCGAAGTGGCGATCGGGGGGGTAGTGCGCCCGTTCGCGGCCCTCGGAGTCGACGCGGGGGTCGCCGGGGCGAGCCTCCGCGTGGTGCGGGGCGGAGCCGAGGCAGATCAGTCCCGCGATCAAGAGAACGAGACGTCCGGTTCCTGGTGCTTTGGGGGCGGAATGCATGATGGGCAGCGTATCGTGGTCGGCCCGGACGCGTGATCCGGATGGCGTTTCACAATCGGCGCGAGAGTTGATACGATCAGTTATGCCCCCCCAGCCAGGTCAGGCCGGCCGCAACCGCAAAACCAAACCGACCGATGGCCCCACCGACGCGATGCGCATGTCGGAAGAGGGGTCGGAGCCGTCGGCGTCGGGCGGGCGTCAGGATCTGCTTTCGTCCGTGGCCGAATCGTCGACGTACACCGAGTTCTATTCGCCGGTGCCGGACGGGTACCGCAAGGGCTACCACAAGTACGTCATCGTTCTCGGGACGGTGATTTCGGGGCTGGGCAAAGGGATCTTCGCCTCGAGCGTCGCGAAGATGCTCAAGGACAAGGGCCTGGTGGTCGCCCCGATCAAGATGGAGGGGTACCTGAACTTCGACTCCGGGACGCTCAATCCGTACCGGCACGGCGAGGTCTTTGTCCTGGACGACGGGACCGAGTGCGACATGGACCTGGGCACGTACGAGCGGATGCTCGACCAGGACCTTTCGCGCCGGAACTTCACGACGTCCGGGCAGGTCTTCAGCGAGGTGCTGGAGCGTGAGCGTCGCGGCGGGTACCTGGGGCGCGATGTGCAGTGGATCCCGCATGTCACCGGCGAGGTGAAGCGCAAGCTGCGCGACCTGGCCGTGTACGGGGACGGGAAGCGCGCGGCGGACGTGGTGATCGTCGAGGTGGGCGGCACGGTCGGCGACTACGAGAACTCGTTCTACATCGAGGCGCTGCGCGAGCTGGCGTTCGAGGAGGGGCCGGGGTCGTGCTGCTTCGTCGCGCTGACGTACGTCATCGAGCCGCGGACGCTGGGCGAGCAGAAGTCCAAGGCGGCGCAGCTCGGCATCAAGCGTTTGATGGAGGCGGGGATCCAGCCGCACATGATCGGCTGCCGCGCGACGCGTCCCGCGACGAACACGGTGATGCAGAAGATCGCGATGTTCTCGAACGTGCCGCTGCGTCGCGTCTTTTCGATGCACGACCGGGAGAGCATCTACACGATCCCCGAGGAACTGCGCCAGGAGGGCCTGGACCGGGAAGTGCTGAGCGTGCTGAACCTGCACGACCGGGTGGACGTGGGGTGCGAGGACAAGGCTCGGGAGCGGTGGACCTCGTTCGTGCGGCTGCTGACCGGGGCCCGGACCCAGAGCGTCACCGTGGGCATCACGGGCAAGTACGCGGCACTCAAGGACTCGTACGCATCGATCGACAAATCGATCGAGCACTGCTCGGCGCACCTCGGGTGCGTCGTGGACATGCGCTGGATCGACACGACGGAGATTGATGACGCCAGCGTCGCGCAGCGGCTGGCGGGGATCGACGCGGTGATCGTGCCCGGCGGGTTCGGGGTGCGCGGCGTCGAGGGCAAGATCGCCTGCGTGCGTCACTGCCGCGAGTCGGGGATCCCGTACCTGGGGATCTGCCTTGGATTCCAGGTCGCTGTCATCGAGTTCGCCCGGAATGTCCTGGGGCTGCGGGAGGCGTCGAGCACCGAGTTCCGGCCGACGACGCCGCAACCGGTGATCAGCGAGTTGCCTGAGCAGAAGCAGATCGAGGGGCTGGGCGGGACGATGCGTCTTGGCGCGCAGGACGTGGTCGTGAAGGCCGGGTCGCTGGCGCACTTCCTGTACGGAGGGAAGTCGACCATCCGCGAGCGGTTCCGGCACCGGTACGAGGTGGATCCGACGTTCGTGGAGAGGCTGGAGGAGGCGGGCCTGGTCTTCTCCGGCCGGCACCCGACGCAGCCGATCATGCAGATCGTCGAGCTGGCGCGCGGGCCCGAGGGGGCGACCGGGGCTCCGGGGCCGTCGCCGCGTATCACGCACCCCTATTTCATCGGCGGGCAGTTCCACCCCGAGCTGACCGGCCGGCCGCTGCGTCCCCACCCGATGTTCATGGGGCTGATTTCGGCGGCCCTGCGCCAGAAATACGGGGCGGCGGAGGGGACCGAGGCGGCGCGCTGGGCTCACACATCGCGCGGGGTCCGTCAGACGGTCTAGCCGGAATTCCCGTCGTCAATCCACTTGGAGTCCGGCGTCGGCGCGGTACACTCGGGCTCATGAGCGGGGTTCGTCGATGGGCTTCGGCGCGCCTGGAGGTGCGGTGCTGCGTTGCGTGCGGCGATCGCGGGGCACCGCTGCAGGGTCCTCTTGACGAGATCGAGTTTCGTTGCCCGTGCTGCGGCGAGGATCTGTACGCGCGTCCGCCGAGAAGCTACGCGGAGATGGAGGGCTTTCACGCGGGCGTGCGGGCGCGCCGGGGTTTGTGGTCCGGATTCGTGCGCGCGTGGGTGCGCGTGATTCGGCGGCTAGGCGGGTGGGCGGACCCTGTGCGACCTGTCCGGCCTGTGACGCTCGTGGGGGCGGCCCGCCGCGCGCCGTCCGGCAAGCGATAACGGTCGTCTGGTCTGGGCGAAGACCGGGTCCGGGCAAGCGTCAAAGCGGGGCGGCGGACGGGTCGATCCTGTATCGACGCGCGCCGGCGCGACGGGAGGGGGATCTCTTGGCGAATGCGACATTGGCACGGTCGGGGTCCGCGGTGCGTACACGTTTCGCGCCGGCTCCGCCGACGGTGAGCTTTCTCGACGACGCGCCGGCGCCCGTTCCGGCGCCGCCTCCGGTCCGGGCGCGGCGTCCCGGCACGCCGTTTGATGCGGAGCTGGACGTGACGGAGCTGGATGATCGCAGTCGCGCGGGCCCGACGTGGAACGCGCAGGCGCGCGAGATCAGCCGGGCGCACATTGTCCTGCGTTCGCGCCGGGTGTGCTATGTCGGGCGGCGGGTGGTGTTCGCGATCCACCTGATCGACGACAAGCCCGTGCCGATGGCCGGGACGGTGTACAGCTGCGAGTACGACGCGGACGGCCAGTACCTGACGACCATCGACCTGGAACCCCTTCCGGACGTCGCCTCCGTGCGGGAATGGATCAAAGAACGCGGGCGGCGGTGACCCGCGCTTGACCCGGCCGGTCGGGCACGCGAGCCTTGCCGGTCATGCGGACGCTGAAGACCATCGCGGAACTCGACTCGGCGCTGGGCGGCGCGGCGCGGCCGAACGCCGGGGCGTTCGTCCCGACGATGGGGGCGCTGCACGCGGGGCACGCGGCGCTCATCCGGCGCGGCGCCGAACTCGGGCCGTGCGTCGTCAGCATCTTCGTCAACCCGACGCAGTTCAACGAGCCCGCAGACTTCGAGCGGTACCCGCGCACGCTGGAGGCGGACCTGGCGATCTGCGCGTCCGCGGGCGCGGCGGCCGTGTTCGCGCCGGGCGTGGACGAGGTGTACCCGCGCGGGGCGTCCGCGGCGACGGTTGAGCTGCCGCGGGTTGCCGTGGAGCCCGGTCTCGAGGACCGTCATCGTCCGGGGCACTTCGCCGGGGTGGCGCAGGTCGTGCTGCGGCTGCTGCGGATCGTGCGTCCGTCGTTCGCGGTCTTCGGCGAGAAGGACTGGCAGCAGTTGCAGTTGGTTCGTGCGATCGTGGAGTCCGAGGGGCTGCCGGTCCGCGTCGAGGGATTCCCGACGGTGCGCGACGCCGACGGGCTGGCGCTGTCGAGCCGGAATCGGTTCCTTTCGGTGGAGGAGCGGGCGCGTGCGGGGGCGATACCGCGGGCGCTCGAGCTCGCCGGGAAGTGCGGGAGCGCCTTGGAGGCCGAGCGGGCGATGGCCGGTGTCCTGGAGAGCGCGGGGCTGAGCGTGGAATACGGCGTAGTGCGTGACGGCGCGACGCTGGGCCCGTTGGGGCCGGGTTCGCGCGGGCGGGCGCTGATCGCCGCGCGAGCGGGGGGAGTCCGGCTCATCGACAACGCCCCGTGGGCGGGAAGCGGGGACGGCGTGGCATCGGGGCGGCGCATCGGCTAGCGTGTACGGCCCGATCGGCACCCCGAGCCAGAATGGAGACCGGCGACTTGCTGAGAACACCCCTCTACCAGTTCCACGTGGACGCCGGCGCGAAGATGGTCGACTTTGTCGGCTGGGAGATGCCGATCGTCTACTCCGGCATCCAAGAGGAGCACCGGCAGGTACGGACGAGCGGGGGGCTCTTTGACGTATCGCACATGGGTCGTGTGAAGGTGACGGGACGGCACGCGCGCCGGTTTCTCGAGCGGGTCTGCACGCGCCGGATCAGCGACATGGAGCCTGGGCAGTGCCGGTACTCGCTGGTCTGCAACGAGCAAGGGGGCGTGCGGGATGACGTGATCGTCTACCGCATGGACGACGACGACTTTCTGGTCGTGGTCAACGCGTCGAACCGTGAGAAACTGCTCGGGCACTTCAGCGAGGTGCGTGGCGCGGGCGAGATGGTCGTGACCATCGACGACCAGACGGCCAAGACGGCGATGGTCGCGCTCCAGGGCCCGAAGATCATGGGGATGGTGAGCCGGTTCAGCAGCGAGATCCCCACGCTCAAGCGGTACCGGTTCGCGATCAAGAACCTGCTCATCATGAAGCTGATCGTCAGCCGCACGGGGTACACCGGCGAGGACGGGGTCGAGGTGATCCTGCCGGCGTCGGCGATCTCGATGGCGCTGTCGCTGCTGCTCAAGGACATCGATCTGAAGTCGTCGACGGCGCTCGTTCGTCCGGCGGGCCTGGGGGCACGCGACACGCTGCGGATGGAAGCGGGGATGCCGTTGTACGGGCATGAGCTCAACGAGGACATCAACGCGCTCTCGTCGGGCGTCGACTTCGCGATCTCGCTGGATAAGGACGGGGATGCACGCGGCGAGGCGTTCGTCGGGATGGCGGCCCTCAAGAAGACGGTCGCGGAGGGCGGACCCCAGCGCCGGCTGGTCGGGCTCGATGTCGAGGGCAAGCGGTCGGCGCGCCAGGGGATGGCTGTTCTCGAGGGCGGCAAGCCCATCGGCGTCGTGACGAGCGGGTGTCCGAGCCCGACGCTCGGGCGGTGCATCGCGATGGCGCTGGTCGACGTCGGGCGCGCGGAGCCGGGCGGGGCGGTGCAGGTCGACACCGGTCGCGAGCCGCTGGAGGCCCGCATCGCGAAGCTCCCGTTCTACAAGGCTCCGAAGCCCTGACAGCGGGAGCGGGACGTGCCGGCCCGCTACGATCGCGCGTGCCCAATACGCCCGCACGACTCTACCTTGATAACGCCGCCACCAGCTTCCCGAAACCGCCGGGCGTGGCCGCGGCGATGCTGCGCTACATGACGGAGGTCGGCGCCTCGTCGGGGCGGGGCTCTTACGCCGAGGCGGTCGAGGGCGGGCGGCTCGTCCGGAAGTGCCGGGAGCGGATCAACCGCCTCATCAACGGCGAGTCGGCCGATCACGTCGTCTTCACGCTCAACACGACCGACGCCCTCAACCTGGCGATCAAGGGGATCACGGCCAACGCGCGCGGCGCGCACGTGATCGCGACGGAGATGGACCACAACTCGGTGCTGCGGCCTCTGAACCGGCTGGCCGGCGAGGGCGTCGAGTGGACGTGCGTGCCGGCCGACCCACGGACGGGGCTGATCGATCCCGCGGATGTCCGGCGCGCGATCCGCTCGGGAACGGTGCTCGTGATCGTCAATCACGCGAGCAACGTCACGGGGACGATCCAGCCGATCGATGAGATCGGGCGGATCTGCCGCGAGACGGGGGCCGCGTTGCTCGTGGACGCGGCGCAGTCGATGGGCCACTTCTCGATCGACGTGCGGGCGTCGCACATCGATCTGCTGGCGTTCCCGGGGCACAAGGGGCTGCTCGGCCCCCTGGGCACGGGGGGCCTGTACCTGCGCCCGGGGATGGAGACGCGGGTGATGCCGCTGCGCGAGGGCGGGACCGGTTCGGCGTCGGAACTGGACGTGCAGCCGGCGGCGCTGCCGGACCGTTACGAATCGGGCTCGCAGAACGCGGTGGGGATCGTCGGGTTGTCCGAGGGCGTGGCGTACATCCTCGAGCGGGGGCAGGAGGCGGTCGCGGCGCACGAGCGTGAGCTGACCGGGGCGCTGCTCGAGGGCATCGCGGCCATCCGGGAAGAGGCCGGCCTGACGGTTGTCGGCAATTCGGGAGTGGAAGGGCGCGTCGGCGTGGTCTCGATCGTGCACGAGTCGCTTTCGCCGCAGGAGTTGAGCACGCTGCTCGAGCAGGCGCACGCGATTCTGACGCGGGCGGGGATCCATTGCGCCCCGAGGGCGCACCGGGCGCTGGGGACGGCGGCGGGGCACGGGGCGGTGCGGATCAGCGTCGGGCCGTTTGTCACGCGGGAGGACATCGCGAGAACGGTGGGCGCGCTCCACGAGATCGGCGCGGCGACGCGCTCGACGGGGGTACGCCGGTAGTTCAGGCGATGCGGGGCAACTCCACCCAGTGGCCCTCGGTGTGCCGGACGATGGCCCCGGTGACGGAGTAGATCACCTGCTCGGCGATGTTGGTGCAGTAGTCGGCGATGCGTTCGCACGAGTTGGCCATCTCGTAGAGTGCGAAGGCGAACTCGACGGACATCTTCCCCGAGACGATGCGCTGCTCGGCGTCGCGCAGGATGGCGTGCTTGAAGGCCTCGACGGCGTCCTCGCTCTGGAGCACGACCTTGGCGAGTTCCGCGTCCGAGCGGTCGAAGGCGCTCCCCACGTCGCGGACGATCCCGACGATGCTGTTGGCCATCACGCGGAACGTCTCGGGGATCTCCTCTCGGATCGCGAGGAAGACGTCGACGCGTTCCGCGACGGTGCAGGCGGCGTCGGCGATTCGTTCGAGCTCGTTGTTGACCTTGACGACGGTGAGGACGGCGCGCAGCTGCTGGATGCCGAGGTGTGCGCCCTCGTTCGTGGCGTCGTCGAGCAGATGGACCGAGGCCTTCTCGATCTCCACATCCACGCGGTCGATGACGTCGTCCTGCGCGATGACGCGGTCGGCGGCGGCTTCATCCCGATTGAAGACGGACTCGAACGCGGCCTCGACGACCGTCTGGACCCGCCGGGCCTGCTCGACGAGGTCCGCCCTCAGGCGGTCCAGCCTCTTGGCAAAGCCCTGCGGTGTGCTCGGCATCGGGACTCCTCATTCCACCGCATGATCCTAGGGCCGCGCGGCGCGCCCGGTCCGCGTGCGTCCCGGGGGGGCCGGGTATCATCGGTCCTTTGCACCCCGTTTCCGCAGCGCGGAAGGCAGGCTCCTGATGTCCTTTGAGATCGACGACGTCCACGCCCGGCAGGTGCTCGACTCTCGCGGCAACCCGACGGTGGAGGTGGAAGTGACCTTGACGGGCGGCGGGCTGGGGCGTGCGGCGGTGCCGTCGGGCGCCTCGACGGGGGAGAACGAGGCGGCCGAGCTGCGCGACGGGAACAAGTCGATCTACCTCGGCAAGGGAGTCCTGAAGGCGGTCGCCAACGTCGTGGATCGGATCGCTCCGGCCATTACGGGGCACGATGCCCGCGACCAGGAAGGGATCGATCGCCTGATGGTGGAGTTGGACGGGACGCCCAACAAGAAGCAGCTCGGGGCGAACGCCATTCTCGGCGTTTCGATCGCCGTCGCCAAGGCGGCGGCGCAGACGTCGGAGCTGCCGTTGTATCGGTACCTCGGCGGGTCGGCGGCGAAGGTGCTGCCGGTGCCGATGTTCAACATCCTCAACGGCGGCAAGCACGCGGACAACAACGTGGACTTTCAGGAGTTCATGATCCAGCCGTGGGGGTTCGAGACCTTCGCCGAGGGGATGCGCGCGGGCGTGGAGATCTACCACGCGCTCAAGCGGGTGCTGCACGACAAGGGGATGTCGACGGCGGTGGGGGACGAGGGCGGTTTCGCGCCGGACCTGAAGACGAGCGAGGACGCGCT
>CAZMPE010000047.1:0-11306 GCA_964567955.1 uncultured Phycisphaeraceae bacterium
TGACTATCCTTATACCGAATTGATTCCGTTTCCACAGATCCGGCTGGGCATCGAGATCGCCTTCCGCCTCAAAGCCCGCTTCGGCATGCCCGTCCTCTTCCGCCCCGAGGCCCGCGCCGAGCACGACCACCGGTACACGCCCGGCGAAGTGCTCGACCGCGAACGCAGGCTCGGCGCCTCGGCCTGGCACTTCGCCGACCACCACCCCGAGTTCTGCCGCGCCGTCTTCAACCGCGACATCCGCTCGGCGGAGGAGGTCGGTTACAGCCGCGCGTTCGTCCAGCGCGAACGGAGCGCCGCGGAACGGCTCGAACGCTCGTTCCTCGCTCTCGCGGAGGTTCCGGCCTCGGCTGTGCAGGGCCCGCACGCCGCCGCGCTCGTCAACCTCATCTACGAGCAGCACCTGCTGCTGAAGCGGTGGACATGGCGGAAGGGGCTTCTGGAGTCGGCGGGGGCGGCCTGACCGCGCCTCCGATCACGCGCTGGGAACCGGGTCCGGGGCGTAGATCCTGTGGATCGGAAGCCCCTGGCGTTCATAGACGCTCCGGCGTTCCCAGACCGCGTCCTGGTGCATCCACGTGCTGATCACGACGTCGGTGGCGCCCGTCGTCGCCGCGTCCGCGGGCGCCACGACCGGCCTCTCCCACAGCATCGTCCCGTGCTTCAGGCGGTCGTCGTCGGCAAAGGCGACGATGGCCGCCGGCGAGGCGAGGATGACCGACTCGAGCTGGCGCGTGTGCGCGCCCGTCCCGTGGATGACGACCCGCCGACCCGTGAGCGCCGCCAGGAGGCGGCGCAGCCGCTCCTCGCCGTCCGGCGGCACCGAACCGCCCGCGCCCGGGGCCGTGAACCCGAACGGACGGCCCGCCGGCCACTCCGGTCGCGCGTGCGCCGCCGCCGCCGCGATCAGCAGTTCGTACCGGTCCAACTGAGTCTCCAGCGAGAAGCGCCGGCGCACCGTCCGCCACGCCTCCGACGCGAGCAGCGCCGGATCGGAACGCACGAACCGCACGACCGCTTCCGCCACCGCCGCGCCCGCGGCCCGCTCGTCCGCCTCGGGCGCGACATCGGCGATCAGCCCGTCGCACCCGTCCTCGATGACCTGCGGCGCCCCGGAATCGGTCCGCGCCACGATCGGCACGCACCCGCGGGCCATCGCCTCGAGCATCGAGAGGCTCAGCCCCTCGAACCGCGACGGCAGCACCAACGCGTCCCCAGCGTCGAGCGCCGCCGTCACCTCCGCCGGCCCCCCGGGCGGCAGCCGTCGCACGCTCGGGCGCGAGGCGATCATGGCGTCAAACTCGGCCGCCGCGGGCCCGTCCCCTATCGCCGTGATCTGGTGCGTGATGCACCGGCGCGTCAGCTCATCGGAGAGGTACGCCAGCGCGAGCGCCCGTTTCTGCTGGTGCTCGATGCGACCGGTGTAGACCAGCCGCACGGGCCGCCCGTGCCCGCCCATCCCCAGGTAGCCGCGCACCGGCGGGCGCTCCGGGGCCTCGACGCCGTGCGGCACGTGGGTGATGTGCGTCGCGCGCCCGGGCAGGCGCGCCCGCAGCTTCGATGCGATCGCCTCGCTGACGGGGATGAACCGCGCGATCGCCGTCTCGTAGTGCTCCAGCACCCGGCCGTCGTACTCGATGTCGTTGTGCTGCACGCCCATCACCCGCGCGTCGGTCTCCGCCGCCGCCGCCGCCGCGAGGCCGTAGCAGTCGCCCAGCAGGTTCGGGCTGATCACGACCCGCGTCCCGCCCCGATCCGCGAGCCGTCCGACCGCCGCGCGATAGTGGGGCAGGTACGGGCTCAGGTCCCCGGCGCACTGCTCCAGCGGGCGCGTCCCCTCGAGCCGCACCAGTTCGACGCCCGGGTGCAGCGCCAGGTCCAGCCGAGCCACCCCCGGCGCTTCGGGATGGACCAGCAGCGCGCACGCCCGGCCGCGCGCCGCCAGCCCGTTCACCAGGCGCACCGCCCACAGCGTCACGCCGCTCACGCCCATCCCGTGCGGGAGCGCGACGAGCAGCGGGCTCCGTCCCCGTGTGGTCTGGGCTCGCGTATTCGTCATTGCTTCCCGTCGCGCTTCTCGAGGACGAGCCCGACGACGTTGTACGTGCCCGGCACGTCCTCGGGGTCCGGCGTGGCCCAGTCGCAGCGGCCCCGCAGCGTCAGGCCCGCGTCGCGCGCCATCTCGATGATCCGCTCGAAGCTGATCGTCAGCGTCCGGTGCTCACCGCCCACGTCGGTGGTGATCAGCGCCAGCCCGCCCGGTCGCAGCGTCCGACGGATCTCCGCGAGCGTCCGCGCCGCGACCTCCGGCGACACGTGCTCGAGCACGCTGATGCACAGCACGCGGTCCTGGCTCTCGCTCTTCACGCTCGTGCGGTCCATGCTCTCGAGCAGCCAGGCGATCTCGGGGTAGAGCGTCGCCGGCTCGGCCGCGAACCCGCGCAGGTTGTGCCTGCCGTTCTTGCTCACCAGGATCAGGTCGACCCCCGTGCACACGCACGCCGCGCGACGCGACAGGTACGGCAGCAGCGGCGAGCCCGCGCACCCCAGGTCCGTCACGTGCATCCCGGGCGCGAGTTCCGCGTTGAGAACCGTCCACGGGTACTCCCACTCGCGCGACCAGTGCGTGACGATCGCCTCCGGGTGGCGGGCGTGCGACGGGTGCGGTTCGCCCGCCAGTTCGTCGCGGTAGATGCGATCAAAGACGTCGCGCAGTGCGGCGTACCGCGGGTCGGCCCAGTCGCGCAGGTGCAGGAACCGGTTGGGGACGCGGTCGGGGGCGAACGCGCCGAGCTTGCTCAGCGGGCGGGCGCCGGTCGGGAGGGCGGTCATGCGTACTGCTCCTGATGGGTGCGGGCGCCCTTGGCGGGTCGCGGCAGCAGGCAGGCGAGCGTCGGCCCGTAGCTGGGGATGTCGTCCTCCCCCTTCTTCCACGGACGCCAGGTGTGCACGGTGATCGGCGCGCCCGCCGGCGGCAGGCACGCCCTGTCGAGCGGGCCGAACGCCTCGACGTAGTCCCCGTCGTCGGTGAAGAAGACGCGCCACGGGCCGGTGTCGAGCCGCTCGCGCTGCGGCGTGCCTCGACGCATGTCGTGCAGGAACGCGCCGATCACGTTGGCGTGCTCCGCGAAGACCCGCTCGATGAAATCGATCGCCGGGTTACCCTTCGGCCCGTCCAGCAGCAGCGACACCCGCCGCCCGTCGAGCCCGGCCAGCAGCTCGGGGATGATCCGCAGGCTGTCGCCGTAGAGCAGCTCGACGTGCGGGTACCGCGAGAGGCGCGACTCCGCGAAATCCGCGTCCTCGCCGCGCTCCAGCTCCATGCTCACGATCCGCGTCGCCGAACCCTCGAAGTAGCGGGCCAGCATCGCCGTGCTCTGCCCGCGGCAGCGGCCCGACTCGATCACGACATCCGCCCCCAACTGCTCGCTCAGCGCGCACACCGCCAGCATCTCGCTCGAGAGGATCCCGCGCTCCTCGTACCCGTCCGCCAATGGGGCGAACCGGTGGCGGCGCACGCGGCAGGCGTCCATCGCCACACGGCGCGCCAGCGCGCGGTCCGCGCCGTGCTCCGTCGTGCTCCAGAACTCGTGCATCTCGCGGCAGCGGTCCTGCGGCCGGTTGCGGGTGAACGGCGCGCCCTGCAGCAGGATCGGGTGCCAACCCGTCTTGTAGTGGATCAGCCGCAGGTCCTCTCCGATCGGGCGGCAGTTGGTCTCGTTGAGCACGCGGCAGGGCACGCCGCGGAACCGCAGCCTGGCCCCGCCGACGGTCCGCTCCGTATCCCGGTCGTAGTTCACCCACCCGACCAGTTCGCGCAGCGCGTGCTGGTCCGCCGCGCCGCTCGACCCCAGCGCGGCGCTCAGGGCCTCCGGGTTGGACACGATCCGCTCGACCCGCGCCGCCAGCTCGGTCAGCAGCGTGCGCGCCGCCGTCCCGCCGCGGGCCGCGATCACGCCCGTGTTGATGGGGAACGCCTCGTCCTTCCAGGTGTAGATCACGTCCCACCCGGGCGCCTCGAGCACCGGCGTCAGCGGGCGCACCAGCAGCGTGTCGCAGTCGACGAAGCAGATCGGCGCGTCGTCGCCGACGCCGTCGCACGCGGCCAGCCACGCGTGCAGCTTGCGCGGGATCCGCTGGTGCAGCTCGCCGTGGATCGGCCGGTCGGTCTCGGTGAACGTCCACGCCGGGAACGCCGCCCGGAGCGTCTCGATCTCCCGCGCCGGGATGTCCTGCCACAGCACCACGCCCCGGGACCCCGGGTGGCACGCCCCGATCGAGTGCAGGTGCGGCGCCAGGAACGGCGCGTAGCTCGCGCCGTAGATGGTCGTCACAAAGACCGGATCGCCCATCGCGCCCTCCTCAATCCGCCGCGGCCGAAACCCAGTACTCGCCCCAGCGGATCACGATCTCGTTGAGCCGCAGGCCGGATTGCGCCAGCTCCTCGAGCAGCTGGGCCTGGGTGTACTCCGTTTCGTGCGTGGGGTCGAGCCGCCACTCGACGCCCAGCTCCTTCTTCCACGGCGCCCGCCACTCCCGGTCGAACGCCGGCACGCGGATCAGGAACCGCTTGGGCCGGTACCACTCCCGCCACATCCGCAGCCGCGACGGCCGTTCCGTGATGTGCTCCAGCACATTGGACAGCACCACCGTGTCAAACCGTCCGGCGGCGCGATTCTTCGTGATGTCGCCCTCGACATAGTTCAGCCGCTCCGACAGCCCGCGCTCCGCCGCGATCGCACGCGCCTTCTCCAGGTTCGCCGCCGTCCAGTCCATCCCCGTCACGCGCGCGCCGGACCGCTCGGCGATCGACGCCGCCAGCGCGCCCACCCCCGACCCCAGGTCGATCACGTGCTCGCCCCGACCGATCCGCTCGACGAAGAAGTCGTGGTACCGCATCAGCCGGTGCTTCGGGTGCAGCCCGCCTTCCGCGGCGACCGCCGACTCGCCCTGCAGGTGATAGAACGGCGTGTCCAGCCCCATCAGGAACTTCGCCCGGCGGTCGGGCGCCAGCCGGCGCGCGAACCCGCGCAGCGACCGGCTCCACGCCTCGACCTGCGCCTCCGGCGAGTCCAGCAGCAACGCCGACTCCCACCGCACATCGCCCGCCGCCGTCGGCGCCGCCCTTCCCGCGCCGACCAGCGCCGCGCGGTGCGCCGCCTCCTCCAGCTTGATGATCCGGCTCAGGCCGTACCGGTCCCGCGCCTCGCGCGCCGCCGCCCCGCCGATCGCCCCCCGCCACTCCGAGTCCTTCAGCAGGCCGCCGATCGCCCGCGAGAACGCGTCCGCCGTCCCGGGCACGCACAACCCGCTCAGGCAGTGGTCGACGATCCCCTCCAGCCCGGGCGATTCCGCCACCACCACCGGCGCGCCCGTCGACATCGCCTCGATCACCGTCTTGGGATGACCCTCCAGGCACGACGCCTGCGCGTACACACCGCAACGCCCCATCCGCTCCAGCAACTCGCCGTGCGGCACGCGCGATTCGATCGTCGTCCTGACATCCAGCCGCCCGGCCAACTCGCGCAGCCGCGGCTCTTCCGGGCCCTCGCCGACGATCGACAGCGTCGTTTTCGCGCGCACCGGGCCCGGCATCCGCGCGATCGCCTCCACCAGCACGTCCACACGCTTGCGCGCCACCAGCTGCCCCGCGTACAGCACCGTCGAGCCGTCCCGCTCCTCCGCTGTCCGCACCGAACCCTCGGCCACGACAAAGTTCGGGATCAGCGCCGTCCGCTCCGGATCAATCCCGAATCGCCACGACAGGTCATCGAGCATCGTGCGGCTGGTTCCCACCACCATGTCCGCCGCGCGGCAGAGTTCCTGCTCCTGCTCCGCGGCGCCGCGCGCCTCGGGCGACGAGGGCCCCTTGTCCGATGCGACGAACCGCGACCAGAGGTACCCGCCGCGCGCCACCAGCCCGACCCGCTTGCCCGACGCGCGCAACCGCTCGGCGATCCGCACCGCGACCAGCCCGCCCTCCATCTGGTTCGTCTTGACGACCACCGTCGTCGCGTCACCCAGGAGTTCCTGCACGCGCGCGGGGATGCCCGCCGTGTACGCGTCCGCCGGCAGCCCCTCGCCGTTGCAGAGGACGGTCAAACGCGGGTTCAACTCCCGCCCGATCTCCGCATCCTCACCGCCGCCGTAGGAGACGAAGAGCAGCCGCCCGTACAACGGAGCCAGCCGGTCGTACAGCGCCCACTCGCGCTCCAGCATCCCCAGCCGCTTCCACTC
Organism: uncultured Phycisphaeraceae bacterium; assembly: GCA_964567955.1. Classification (GTDB taxonomy): domain Bacteria; phylum Planctomycetota; class Phycisphaerae; order Phycisphaerales; family UBA1924; genus CAZMPE01. The sequence continues at coordinate 6,238 of CAZMPE010000047.1, forward strand.
CGCGAGACTCAGCCCGCGCGTGAACGTCAGCACCAGGGCGTCGGCGATCGGAGTGTCGTGCAACGTCGTCATAAGAGGCTTCAGCCCGCGCGTACCAGCACGCACCACAGCGTCCCGCCGCGAACGTTCTCGCTCCCCAGCAGGTCCGCGCCCGCCTTGTCGCGCCAGGACGGGCAACCGCCCTCTTCGCTGTCGATCTGCTCGACGTCAAACCCGCGCCGTCGCCCGCGCTCGGTCAGGAACGCCACGGCCTCGTCGTGCCCGAAGAACCACCGGTGCCGGTCCTCCGGCGGATCAACCGGCAGACCGTAGAACTTCAGCCGGCCCTGCGAACCCTCCGCGATCGCCAGCATCAGGCTCCGCAACGGGTTGGGCAGGGAAACGATCACCCGCTTCGCCGCGACGCGGCACAGGTCGTCGAACACCGCGTGGCACCGCTCCAGGTGCTCCAGCACGTCCGTGCACAGCACGGTGTCGAAGCTCCGGTCCTGAAAGGGCAGATTGTCCCGATCCAGGTTGACCACCACATCGGCGTCGGGACGGATGTCCACACCCACGTACCGCGTCGCCCCGGCCAGCAGCGACTTGAGCGGCGCGGCGTCGCACCCCACGTCCAGGACGCTGGTCGTCAACACCGGGGCGTACTTGTCCGCGATGTAGGCCGCCTTCGACGCCCGGTCCGTGAAAGTCAGACCGGTGCGATAGATCGGCCCGGCGCAGTGGACAGCGGGCGCATGGATCACCCCGCCACGGACGTCCAGTGCCTGCGGCTTCATCGGGTCCGAATCGGCGGTCCGCGCGGGGATCGCCCAGTTTTTGGGCCCCGCGAGGCCCCCGCGTCCGATGCTCAGAGAGAGATGACACCCGACCCGGGCGTAACGGTGGCGCTGCCTGTCCACCGCGACGCGGGGACGCTGGCGACCGCGTTCCGCTGCCTCGCCGCCCAGACCCTCCGAGAACTTGACATCGTCCTTGTCCTCAATGGCTCGGACGGCGCGACCGCCGAGACGGCCCAGCGCCTCGCCAGAGAGGACAGACGCGCCCGCGTCATCACGCTCCCGGATGCCAACCTCGCGGTCGCCCTCAATACCGCCCTCGAGGCCGCCCGCTTCCCCCTCGTCGCCCGAATGGACGCCGACGACACCTGCCCGCCCGAACGCCTCGCCGCCCAGGCCGCCTGGATGCGGTCCAATCCGGACGTCGCCGCCCTTGGAACGGCCTGGGAGCTGGCCGACGCCGAAGGCCTCGTGATCAGCACCGTCCGGCCTCCCTGCGATTCGAACCGCCTTCGTTGGCGTCTCCTCCTGGGCAACGTTCTCGCCCACGGCTCGATGATGCTCCGACGCGAGCCGGTCCTGCGGGCCGGCGGCTACGACGCCCGCTGCGAACGCTCCCAGGACTACGAACTCTGGCTCCGGCTCGCGAAACACGGCGCCGTCGCCTGCCTTCCGGATGTCCTCTACCGCCACCGCGCCCGCTTCCCCGACGACCCCTCGCGCACCACACCCGAGCAGGCCGCCGTCGCTTCCCCGTTCATGCTCCGCGAGTGGCGGACACTGCCCCAGGGCGCCGGACAAACTCTCGACGCGGCGCTCGCGGCGGTCAGCACCCGCGAGCGCGGCATCGAAGCCATCGAGCACGTGCTCGACGAGCACGGCCCCACACGTGACGGCCTGCTCGCCTGGCTCTGGGCCACATGGGCCCGGCCCTCCGCGCCCCGACGCGTCTACGACGCCGGCCGCCTCGCGCGCGTGCGAGAGGTCGGCGGCGCCCTGCGCAACCGCGGCGTGCCGTCCGTCTACCTCTGGGGCGCGGGCGACCACACCCGCTGGCTCCTCGATCACGCGCCGCAACTCGGGCTCCCCATCGCCGGCATCGTCGATGATCGCCTCGGCGGCCAGGAGCGATTCGGCCGGCGCGTGGGCTCGCCCTCCGATATCCGGCGCTCCGAGTGGGCGCTGATCTCCAGCGATTGGCACGAAGACGCGATCTGGGCCGCGTCCGCCCCGCACCGTGCCCGCGGCGTCAACGTCGTCCGCCTCTACGGCGAAGCCGTCTGACCCGACGTGTCCAGCAGCGAATCCGGCGTCTCCACCCGCGGCACCCCCGCCGCACCGAGCCTGTCCAGGATCGCCCGCCGATCATCCGGCGTCACGACGACCAGGTGCCCGCCGGTCAGGTGATCGAGCCGCAGCCGAGGCAGCTCGCGCCCCTTGATCGCCGGCGGCGAGGCGTCGGCGTGGTCATCGATCCAGGCGACTTTCGGGGTCGGCGTCAACCGCCCGATCGCGTCGGCCAGGTCGCGCCCGTTCCGCCCGACGCCGTACAGCACGACGACGTCGCGTCCTCCCAGCCGCTTGCGGATCGCCGCCGCGACCCGGTCCCACCGGTCCGCCGGCCATCCGATCCGCGTCATCAGCCGCTCGATCCCCGGGATCCCCGCGAGGATCCGCCCCGCCTGCGCCCGCCACGCTTCTTCGCGCGCCCCGGCCCGGTCCGGCCCGATCTGCTCCTGCTGACAGAACGCCCAGCGCATCGACCCCGCCAGCAGCCCCGCGTCGTCCTCGCCCAGCCCGTCCGTCCGCACGACGCGCAGCTCGGCCAGCAGACGGCGCGTCAGGTCCGCATCCCCGCGAGCGACCGCACGCGCCACGTGCCGGATCGTCCACCGACGCAGCGCGACGGGCTTCAACTCATCCGGCACCGGCGCCGCGCGGATCACGTCGCACCCGACCACCCACATCCGCCCGAGGTTCGACGTCATCGTCCCCGGCTGCAGCCGGTAGGTGTACAGCGGCCGTCTCACGATCGGCGCCCAGTCCGCCCCCGCCGCCGTCAGCCGCAGCCAGCAGTCCCAGTCCTCGTGCACCCGCAGCGACGTGTCGAAGAGCGCCCCGCTCCGCCCCAGCCGCGCCGGCGCACCCCTCCGGATCACCACGCCCCCGACGACGAACGGATTGAACTCGACCAGCCGGTCGATCCGGTGGTCGTGATCGCCCGGACAGATCGTCCACCCCAGGTCCTCCAGTCGCGGCCCGGCCATGCGGTACGCGCACGCCGCCAGGTCATGCCCCCGGAGCGCCTCGAGCATGACCGCCGCGTGATCCGGCGCGATCGTGTCGTCGGCGTCGACGAAGCAGACGGCCTCGCTCTCCGGCGCGCTCGCCAGCCCGCGGTTGCGCGCCCCGGCCAGCCCGCGGTTCTCCTGGCGCACCAGCGTGATCCGCGCGTCGCCCGTCGAGCCCGCGACCTCCGCCGTCGCGTCCGTGCTCCCGTCGTCCACCACCGTCGCCGACCAGTCCGCACGCGTCTGCGCGATCAGCGAACGCAGCGTCTCGCCCAACCAGTCCGCGGCGTTGTACGCCGGGACGACGTAGTGAATCGCGCTCACGGTCTCTCCAGCGATCCGCGGACAAGCCCCAGCATCTTCCGGATCAGGACCTCGTGCGTCAGCCCTTCGCGAACGCGCCCGGCGATCATCGCCGACATCGCGCCGCGCCACGCCGGCCGCTCGAGCGCCCGTTCAACGATCGTCTCCAGGTCCCCCGCGCTCCGGAAGCAGATCTGCGACAGGTCGCCGAAGACCCAGTCCGGCCGCCGTTCCGGCGCGGTCGGCCCCGACTTCCGCAACGCCTCCATGTCCGCCTCGGGCGACCACAGGTACTCGTCGTGCGGAACTCCCAGCCGCTGCAGCAGCCCCGTCAGCGCCATCAGCGCCGCGTCATCCGCGACGCGGAAACCGAACCGCTCGCCGTCGATCGCGTCGGGATTCTTCTTCAGCCACGCGTCGCGCCGCGCCGCCGACAGCGTCAGCTCCACATCCGCCTCCGACAGCCGCAGGACCGGCAGCCCGCCCGACAGCGCGCACTCCAGCGCCCGCTGGTGCACCGACGTCAGGATCGACACGTGCAGCTGCACCGCGGCGCTCCGGTACGCCGCACGCAGCCCGTCCCCGTGGTCGATCTGCCCGCACGCCATCCCCGCGAACCGCGCGTGCGATTCCCACCCGCGACCCCAGATCCGCATCCGCCACCCGCGTCGCTCCGCCACATCCGCCGCCCAGTGCAGCGCCTCGTGACGCGACACGCGCTCCGCCATGGGGATCGCGTACACGCGAGTGACCACCGTCAGCTGGCGCGCGTCCGGCTCGGCCCCCATCTCCGCCCGCAGCGCCTCGCGCGCCGCCGCCTCCAGCCGCGCCGACCGCCCCGCGGCCCCGCTCTCGCGCCCGATCGCCTCCACCGCCGGCCGCAGACGGTCCAGCGCCCGCGCCGCGCCGGTCCCCTCGCCGACCTCGCCCCGCAGACGCTCGTGCATCCGCTCCGGCGTCTCGCTGTGGTGGCTCACGTACCCGATCTCGCACGCGTGCCGCTCCGACGCCGCACCCGGGTGGAACTTCGCCGCGCTCGCCACCACCGGCATGTCCAGCGAACGCGCCCGGCTGAATCCGAACCGCGAGAACAACTCGGCGTGCAGGTGCCCGATCAAAAAATCAAACGGACCCTGCGCCGCCCCCAGCCCCGCGTCGAACTGGTGCGGCATCGCGTCCTGGATCCAGCACACAAACGGCAGCTCCGGCGGCAGCGCCACCCCGAGGCTCGCCCGCGGATAGTTGATCAGCACCACCAGGTCCGGACGCGCCCGCAGCAGATAGTTCATGTACGCCAGCGACGAGAAACGCGTGTGATCGTCCGGCTGGATCATCAGCGTCGCCTCGTGCCCCGCCGCCCGCAGCGCCGCGACCAGGTCGGCGCTCGAGTGCTGGATGAACGTCGAATAGCGCGTCGTCGGCACCAGCACCCGGAGGGCCGGCCCCGATCCGTCCAGCGCCTCCGCGTACCGGCGCAACCACCACGCCCGGTCGCGCCCCGCGTACATCGCCGCCGCCTCCGCCCCCAGCCGCGCCAGCTCCACACGCTGGTGCTCCTCCGCCGCCGCGCGCGAGTGCTCGACCGCCGGCGTCGCCCGAGTCCGCACCGAACGCAGCGGCACCGTCGGGCCGGCGACCTGGAAGTTCGCACGAGCGATCAGGTCCGCGCCGTACCGCGTGCCCGCCCCGTCCCCCACGT